>JALYIF010000073.1 GCA_030775925.1 Vulcanimicrobiota bacterium
CGCCTACGATGTTCGTAAAGCCTTTCCGTACAGCGGGTATGAGAACTACACGTTCGAGATTCCCACCCGGCTCGAAGGCGACGCCTACGCGCGTTTTCTCGTCCGTCTCGATGAAATCGACCAGTCGCTTGAAATTATTAAGCAAGTACGTAAAGCGTTGCGACCCGGCCCCGTCATGATCGACGATTCAAAAGTGGCTGCGCCTCCCAAAGAGACGATTGCAATTTCGATGGAAGCGCTCATTCATCACTTCAAAATTGTGAGTGAGGGTTTCCGCGTTCCGCCGGGTGACGTGTATCAGGCCGTCGAGGGTCCGCGCGGCGAACTTGGATACTACATTGTTTCGAACGGAAACAACAAGCCATATCGTGTGCGCACGCGGCCGCCCTCGATGTACAACTTGCAAGCACTCAAGGGTATTGCGCCCGGCAATCTTATTGCCGATCTCGTGGTCATGATCGGATCGCTCGATCCGGTCTTCGGCGAGGTCGACCGATGATTGCTCAAGCTCCAACCTTTGATGAGATTTATGCCCGCGTGCGCCCCGATTGCGAGCGATTGATCGCGCAATATCCCGACACACGCTCGGCCCTCATTCCCATGATGCATCTCTTCCAATCGCAGGAAGGCTACGCTTCAAAGCAGGCCATGCGGGCGATTGCCGAGATGCTCAAACTTACGCCCGCGGTTGTTGAATCAACGGTTTCCTTTTATACGCTGTTTTTCCGGAAACCGGTTGGCAAATACATGTTGCAAGTATGCCGCAATCTTTCATGTACGATGAACGGCGCAGAAGCGATCATGGGCTATTTCCGGGAGCAACTCGGTATCGAGCATTTGGAAACTACGCAAGATGGTCTGTTCTCGTATGAAGAAGTCGAATGTTTAGCAGCGTGCGACCGCGCGCCGTGCATGCAGGTTAATCTCGAATTCGTCTACGACCTGACACCGAAGATGGTGGACGACATTTTAGCAGCAATGCGCGGCGGCACGTATGCCGTTGCCCCGCTGCCGCAGACAGTTGCTCCCGGCCGGGATTGGATTCCGCGGCAAGATGGGGAAATCTCGCGCGGTGACAAATCACCCGGCGGCGAGCGTGTCAGTCACCCAAACAATCCCGGCGGAATAGGCGATCCCAGCGGCGTGATTATGCTGGACCGTATTATTTTAGATCGCGAACGTTTTGTAGGGCGCACGCGCGAACGGCTCCCCAATGAGCCCGATGTCATTCTAGACGTCGTACGGGAAGAGCAACACTAATGGCCGCTGTTGTAACGCCGGTTCTGATGCAAGGCATCGGAGAAGCAGACCTTACCGATATTGGCGTCTATCGCCAGCGCGGTGGCTACAAGCAACTTGAACGCGCCTTTAAAGAATTTACGAGCGGGCAAATCCTGGAGATGACCAAGGCCTCGGGTTTGCGCGGCCGTGGCGGCGCCGGTTTTCCGACCGGCATGAAGTGGGGTTTTCTGCCCAATAACGGCCGGCCCCGATACATGGTGTGCAATTGTGATGAGGCCGAGCCCGGCACGTTTAAAGATCATATGCTTCTCGAACAGGCGCCGCATCTGGTTCTTGAAGGCATTTTGATTGGCGCCTACGGGATTGGATGCAATCATGCATTCATCTATATTCGTGGCGAGTTTAAACGCGGGTATGAAATTATGGCCAAAGCCGTTGCAGAGGCGCGCGCCGCCGGGTTTATCGGCAAGAATCTGTTTGGCACTGGGTACGACCTCGAATTCACGATTCACCGCGGTGCGGGCGCCTATATTTGCGGCGAAGAAACGGCGCTTTTGAATTCGCTTGAAGGCAAACGTGGAGAGCCACGCCTGAAACCGCCCTTCCCGGCAATCCAGGGGCTTTATCAAATGCCGACCGTTGTAAATAACGTGGAAACACTTGCCTACCTGGTTCCCATTCTCGAAAAGGGTCCGGAGTGGTTTGCAAGCGTCGGCACGGAGAAGTCTAAAGGTTACAAAATAGTGTCAATCAGCGGGCACGTCAAGAAGCCCGGCAATTATGAGATTCCGCTTGGGATCACCGTTCGCGAACTTATTGAAATTGCCGGGGGCCCGCGCGACGGCCGCACGGTTGTGGCCGTGCAACCCGGCGGTGGTTCGTCTGCGGCGATCTTTGATGAAAACTTAAACCTACCGTACGACTACGAAAATATGGCGAAGGCCGGAACGATGCTTGGGTCTGGCGCGATGGTCGTTTTTGACGACACGACAGACTTTGTCAAAGCGGCGCATTCGCTGGTGCGTTTCTTCGCGCACGAGTCTTGTGGGCAGTGTACGCCATGCCGCGAAGGCGGCCACTGGCTCGAGCAAACCTTGGAGCGGTTTGTCCACGGGCAAGCACTGCAATCCGATATCGACATGCTTAAGAAGGTCTCAGGTCAGATAACGGGCCTCAATCTTTGCGCGCTCGGTGACTCGATCGAACCTTTCTTGGCTTCGGTTCTTAAGCGCTTTCCAGAACAATTTGAGGCACGCGTGATGCGTGAGGCACAACCTACTCGATCCACAGAAACGGCTCTCGCATAATGGCAGTCCAACCGCAAGTCGAAACCGTTACCGTCACCATCGATGGTCTCAAACTGCAGGTGCCCAAGGGCATGCTGCTGGTTGAGGCGGCAAAGCAACTTCAAAAAGAAATCCCCGTCTACTGTTACCATACCAAACTTGGACCCGCTGGTCTTTGCCGCATTTGCCTGGTGCAAATTGAAGGCATGCCGAAGTTGCAGATCGCGTGCAACACGCCGGTGACTGATGGCATGGTGGTCCACACGTATAATGACAAGGTGGATGATGGGCGGCGCGCGGTGCTTGAGCTCTTGCTCAAGAATCACCCCCTCGATTGCCCGATCTGCGACAAGGGCGGCGAGTGCGATCTTCAGGATTTTTCCATGGCGTACGGTCAGGGCGCATCGCGCCTGGCCGATCCTAAGAGCTCGAAGCCGAAGGCCGTCGATCTTGGCCCTACCATCGTCTTAGATGAAGAACGATGCATTGTGTGCCAGCGGTGCGTTCGGTTTGACGATATCATCACCCGCGAGCAATCGCTGGTGGTGAAAGATCGTGGGCATAAAGACATTATTGCCACCGCGACCGACGAACCATACCGCTCGAATTTTAGCGGCAACGTCACGGAGCTGTGCCCAGTTGGCGCGCTGACTTCCAAAACGTATCGATTCAAATCGCGTCCATGGGATTTGCACCGTACCAAGACCAGCTGCACGCAGTGTAGCGTCGGTTGCCAACTCAACATCGACCAGCGCGCGGGAACCTTGTTACGCACGATGTCGGTGCCGGACGACGACGCAATCTCGGACGGCTGGCTATGCGACCGCGGCCGTTATAACATTGGATTCGGAACGGATGCGCGCCGCATTAACACGCCGATGCTCAAGCAAGACGGCCAGTGGATGCAAATTACGTGGGAAGATGCCATCTCGCTGTGGGCCAAGGCCATTAAAGACGCGCAACCCACAGGTGGCGCTGGCAGTGTTGGCGTGCTCGGCGGCGGTCGTCTCTTAAATGAAGAGGCGTATCTGTTGCAGCACGTGTTCCGCGGCGCCGGCGTGCACAACCTGGATTGGCGATCGGGACGTCAGCGTCAGGCCTCACCAGGGCGCAACAGCGGCTCACTGGTCGCACTCGAAAATGCGCAGGCAATTATCGTTGCGGGACAGTCACCGGCGGAAACCGCACCGGTTCTGGATCTTCGCATTCGCAAAGCCGTGCATCGTCATGGTGCCACGTTGATCACGATCGGCGCATACGAAGGCGCTTCCCAGGTGACTTCGCATGCTGTCACCACCGTTGCCGATGCAGTTAAAGCTTTACCTCAGGGAG
Source organism: Vulcanimicrobiota bacterium (assembly GCA_030775925.1). GTDB lineage: Bacteria > Vulcanimicrobiota > Vulcanimicrobiia > Vulcanimicrobiales > Vulcanimicrobiaceae > JACRUB01. The sequence continues at coordinate 3,861 of JALYIF010000073.1, forward strand.
TTGAGCGCATTGCGATCGTGTGGGACGGCGTGGATGCGCAACGCGGGCGCGAGCTTGCAAGCGCCATGCCATCCGGGACTGCTGTGAACATGTACATTCCGGGCGAGCAGAGCAATGCACGCGGCGCGGAAGCAATGGGGATGCACCCAACGCTGGGCCCCGGCCACGGTAAGGTAACGGCGGGACGCGATTTCGTTGGGATGGTTGAGGACGCGCGCAATGGGAAGATGCGCGTGCTGTCAATCTTTGGCGCGAATCCGGTTCTGCATTTTGCCGACGGTCTCGCTGCGCGCGAAGCGCTTGAGAAAACGCCGTTTGTAGTGGTTAGCGATCTGTTCATGACGCAAACCGCGGAGCTTGCAACCTTAGTACTTCCGGCCTGCAGCGCTTTTGAAAAGAGCGGCACGACGATGAACCTGGCCGGCGATCTGCTGCCGGTCGAGGCGGCGATGCAGCGGCCCGACGGGGTCCTTAGCGACTTGGAGATTATCGCGGCGCTCGGCGAAGCGCTCGGGCAGCCGATTCCAAGTAGCGCAGAACTGGACTCGGCAATTATTACCAGCGTCGCCGCTGCGCAAGGCGACTTTACCTTGGGTGATGCCGATCTCTGTGGCGACGCGCACGCGCTCGACGCGCAACGCGATCGTGGCCGGCATGGATTGCACGTCTGTATCCACGCGCGTATTTTCGGAGGCGGAGGAACCGTCGCGCACGACACGGCTATCGAGCACCTGCGTCCCCTACCGGAAGCGGCGATCTCGCCTGCTACCGCAGCGCGCCTTGGTGTCCAAACCGGAGACTGCGTTGACCTCGAAGGCGGGGGCCGAACGATGCACGACCTGCTGGTTGAAGTTCGACCGCAGTTGCCGAACGACGTGGTGGTTCTGATCGCGGGCCTGCCGGATGACCCCGCTAACCTCTTTGGTGAAGATGCCGTTGCCTTTGTGGTAAACGTGCGCACGGCTCAGGAACTTGAGCCCGCGGGGATGGCGCAATGAGCGACATTCTGGCAACCTTAAATGCTGCGCCGATCTGGCTGGTCGTGCTGTTGAAATCGGCACTGTTGCTGCTTATCGTCATCACGACATTTGCATACGCGATGCTTGCCGAACGCAAGGTGATGGGCTGGATGCAGATGCGGCCCGGTCCCAATCGCGTGGGGCCGTGGGGGCTCCTGCAACCGGCTGCGGATGCCGTCAAGATGTTCTTTAAAGAAGACCTCACACCCAATACCGCCGATCCGCTCATTTACAAACTTGCGCCGTTTATCTCTCTGGTTTCCGCCTTTGGCGCATATGCGATCATTCCGTTTAGCGAGCCAAAGCCCGGGGAACTTTGGGCCATTGGCGACGTGAACGCTGGAATCTTATTCATCTTTGCCTTGACCGCAATCGGTGTCTATGGGATATCGCTCGGCGGATGGGCATCGGGTTCGAAATATCCATTGCTAGGATCGGTGCGCGGAACCGCGCAGATGATCAGTTACGAGCTTGCGATGACGATGTCGGTCATCGGCGTCCTCATTCTGGCTGGTACGACCTCGCTGTCGGGCATCGTGCATGCGCAATATGGCATGTGGTTTTTCATCCCGCAGATTTTCGGCTTCGTGATCTACATCATTACCGCAGTTGCAGAGACAAACCGTGCGCCGTTCGATCTCGTAGAGGCGGACGCGGAACTGGTTGCCGGTTTCCATACCGAATACTCCGGCCTGCGGTTCGGACTGTTCTTTATTGCCGAGTATGTGAACATGCTGACGGTTTCGTGCATCGCCACCCTGTTATTCTTTGGCGGCTGGAACGCACCGTTTGGCTTGACCGTGGTGCCGGGCTTAATCTGGTTTGTGCTCAAAGTCTGCGCGTTCTTATTCTTCTATATCTGGCTCCGGTCGACACTGCCACGCTTCCGTTACGATCGCCTAATGGCATTCGGTTGGAAGGTGCTGCTGCCGGCGGCAACGCTCAATCTTGTGGTGACCGCCGTGATCATCGCGCTCTGGGGTAAAACGTAATGAAGCCATATCGCAAACATCTCTTTAATATCGGGGCCCTTGCCAAAGGCATGGCGACAACCTTCGGCTTCATGTTTGCAAAAAGGCCCACCGTTGAATATCCCTCTGTCAAAAAGCAGCATGCTCCGCGCTTTCACGGATTGCACGAGTTGCGGCGCTATGCAGACGGTAAAGAGCGATGCATTGGTTGCGAGTTGTGCTCCGTAGCGTGCCCGGCAAATGCTATTACGGTGATTGGCGCCGAGAATACCCCGGAGAACCGCGTTTCGCCCGGTGAACGGCATGCCGCGCGCTATGAGATCGATGAACTACGGTGCATCTTCTGCGGCCTGTGCGAGGAGGCGTGCCCGACGGACGCAATTGTGCTTACGCCACGCTTCGAGATGTCTGACTACCGCCGCGGCTCGTTTATCTATGCCAAAGATCGTTTGCTCGTGCCGCCGGAAGCCGGAGTCGGTGTGGCGCCCGATGAGCGTCCGAATGGTATTCCATCGGATCTGGGATCGGTTGCCGAAATTAAATCAACGACCGACATTCAGACGGGATTCTCCGCAACGCATCGTGGCGAAATCTTAAAAACGCAGACGCGAGGGCTGGCCGAGTGATACTGTTTTGGGTCTTGGGCATCTTGCTCATCGCCAGCGCCGTGTTCGTCGTCGCACAAAAGAAGCCGGTGTACAGCGTCGTGGGATTGCTCTTTCACTTTGCGGTCCTTGCGTGTTTCTACCTGACGCTCAACGCGGAATTTTTGGCCGTTATCCAAATCGTAGTCTACACCGGGGCCATTCTAGTGCTCTTCGTCTTTGTGATTGCGCTGCTGAGCAGTGGCACCAACCCGTTTGAAACTGGCGACAATAAGCTGCCCAAGGCGGCGCTCCCCGCCGGCTTGCTGGCTCTTGCCGCGCTCGGAATGTTAATCTATGGGATCGCGCGTTCGCCGCTTGTCGCGCATGGCGTCTCGGCCGTTAGCACCTCCGTTGCGGGTCCGGTGGGCGCAGCGAACGTCTTTGGGAGTGTTGGCGATTTTGGAAAAGCGCTCTTTACGACCCACTTACTGCCTTTTGAAATGACCGCCTTTGTCTTGATGGTGGCGGTTATTGGCGTTGTCGCGTTGGCCGGTGACGCAACGCCCTACGTGGCAACGCGCAGCCGGGCCCGCATCGTTGAAAGCGATATGCGAGAAGCAATCTTGCGCGGAGGCGAAGACGCATGAGCGAATCCGTCTTGCCGGTTGCGATCGCAAACTACATTGCCCTCTCCGCGGTCATTTTCTTTATCGGCGTTGCCGGTGTGATGTTGCGGCGAAATCCGCTCATCATGTTGATGTCGATCGAGCTGATGTGGAATGCGGCTAATTTGCTCTTCCTCGCGTTCGCCAAGTCCTGGATGAACAACGCGGGACACATTTTTGCGTTTTTAGTCATCACCGTCGCCGCGGCAGAGGCTGCAATCGGCCTTGCAATCATTGTGATTGTTTTCCGCTCGGCCAAGTACGTGGATGTCGACGACGCGAATTCGTTGAAAGGATGAACGCTTGATACATCACGTCATGGGCGTCGATGGGTCTTACCCGTTGTTATACCTGATCTGGCTGCTGCCGCTGTTCGGGGCGATCGTCTGCTGGGCGCTGGGTCCGCAACTCAAGAGTCTTGCGGGCGCCGTCGGCGCGGCGACAATCGGGGCATCGTTTGTTGCAACGTTGCTCTCATGGGGTGCGGCTACACAAAACGGCGGCGTGCATGGCGCCTTGGGCGCCCACCAGAATGTGGCGTCTTGGTTTGCGGGGTTTGACTTCGGCTTGCTGCTGGATCCGCTGTCGCTGATCTGGACGCTCGTTATTACCGGCGTCGGATTCTTGATCCATCTCTATTCCGTCGGATATATGAGCGGCGATCGCGCGTTTGCGCGCTTCTTTGCCTACATGAACTTCTTTGTGTTCTCGATGCTGACACTCGTGTTAGCGGATAATTTTGTCGTGCTGCTCGTCGGCTGGGGCTTGGTCGGTCTAGCCTCATATTTCCTGATTGGATTTTGGTTCGAGCGTCCGACGGCCGTCGCCGCGGCGCGCAAGGCCTTCGTCATTAACGTGTTCGGCGATCTCGGGATGTTGCTCGCAATTCTTGTTATTTTTGCACACGTTGGGTCGGCCACGTACGGCGATGTGTTCGGAAACGTTGGCGCGCTCAGTGGATCGCTCTTTTTAGTATGTGCTTGTCTCTTTATTGCGGCCGCTGCGAAGTCGGCGCAGGTACCCTTGCACACATGGCTCCCGGACGCGATGGAGGGCCCTACTCCCGTCTCCGCTCTCATCCACGCGGCGACGATGGTAACGGCCGGCGTTTATTTGATCGCCCGGTGCTGGCCACTCTTTAGCGCATCGCCGGATGCGCAAATGCTCGTTGGAACGGTTGGCGGCCTCACCGCGCTCACCGGCGCCGTGCTCGGCATGGCGCAATGGGACATCAAACGCATTTTGGCCTATTCGACGATGTCTCAGATTGGCTACATGATCATGGGCGTTGGCGTCGGCGCATATGAAGGCGGAGTCGCGCACTTCTTTACGCACGCGTTTTTCAAGGCGCAACTCTTCTTGGGATCCGGGCTCATTATCCACGCGCTTGCCAACGAGCAGGACGTGCGCCGGATGGGCGGACTGCGTAAGCGCATGCCGTTTGCCTTTTTGGCTATGTTAGTTGGCGTCTTAGCGATTTGCGGAATTCCCGGACTCGCCGGTTCCTTCAGCAAGGATGCCGTCATTCAAGGTGCGCTCGAGCATGGACACCCGTGGCTCTACGCAGTGGGAATTCTCACTGCCGGACTGACTGCGTACTATATGTTCAGGATGTTGTTCCTAACATTCTTTGGTGAGTATCGCGGTGAAATTGACCCTTCTAACCTCGGGCTGCGGCATCCGGAATTAGCCGGCACGCCGATGATGACCGTGCATGATGCGCATGACGCGCACGATGCGCACGACGACGAGCATCACGCGCCGGCGTGGCTGATGAATGTGCCGGTTGGCATCCTGATCGTGCCCTCAATCCTGGCCGGATGGCTGCTGTGGGGCGGCGAGCATTCACCGTGGCACCAATTCTTCGCTGCGCAATTCCGCGCCGAAACCCTTGGCGCACCGGTGAGCGAACTGGTGACGACCTTGATTGTTCTGGCGGTTGTGGCCGCCGGCATCGGGGTGGCCTACATTCGTTATGCAAGCGCAGCCGCATTAAGCGATGCTCCCGCACGCATTCAACGTGAATCGGTGCGGATGCCCGCAGCACTGAGCCAAGCGTTCTACTTTGATACGGCTTTGGATCTCTTGTTTGTGAAACCAGCCATGGGCTTAGGTTTGGCCTTTGGACGTTGGCTCGATCCGCACGTTATTGATGGTGCGGTCCGCGAAGCGGTAATCAGCAGCCGTTGGCTCGGTCATTTTTTCCGCAGTATGCAAACCGGCTTGGTGCGCGCCTATGCGCTCATGATCGTGTTTGGCGCTGCATGTTTCATCGCTTATTACGCTTTTGCTGGAGGGCTGCGCTAATGGTATTGGCCCTCATTCTCGTGCCGCTCGTGGCCGGTTTTGCATTGTATCTGCTACCGCGCGAAGATCGGCTGATCGGCAAAGCGGTCGCTGCAATTGTAGCAGCCGCGACCTTTGGTCTCGCGCTGGCCAGCCAAGGGCAGGGCTTCTCGGCACACTGGCTGTCGCGTCCGTTTACAGCAAATTTCCATTTCGCTAACGCCGGGATTTCGTATTGGATCGTCCTGTTGCTGGCTCTGTGCACTTTCTGTGCCGTGCTCGCAAGCAACGTACCGCGCCTCCGTAATTTTCTTGCGCTCATGATGCTGCTGGAGGGTGCCATGATGGGCGTCTTCCTCGCGCACGACTTGCTTGCATTTGCGCTTTTCTGGGATCTCATGTTGCTGCCGGTCTTCCTCGGCCTGATCGGATGGGGCGCCCATCCCGCGACGGCTTGGCGTTATTTGATTTACAATTTTGCAGGTGGGCTCACGCTGCTCTTGGCGACCGCGGCTTTCGGCGTCGCGTTCGGGTCTACCGACGTCATTGGTTTGGCCGGATTGCCGCATTTGGGAAATATTTGGCAACCGTGGATTTTTGCCGGCTTTGCATTTGCATTTTTGGTGAAGACGCCGGTGTGGCCGTTTCATACCTGGATGCCCGCAACATACGCCGATACGCCCCCGCCGATGGTAGCCGTGGTCGGGGCCGTGCAGTCCAAGGCCGGACTCTACGGCTTCGTCGTGATCGGTATGGCGCTATTCCCGGAGTCGATGCATGCAGCGAGCGTACTGATGATGTGGCTGGGCGTGATCGCCCTTTTGTACGGCGCTTTCACTGCATTGGTCCAAACCGATGCCAAACGCATCGTCGCCTATTCATCGCTTTCGCATTTGGGATTGATCGTGCTTGCGGTCTTTAGTTTCAATCCAATTGCGCTGCGCGGCGCGCTGATCTACATGATCGCACATGGTTTATTTACCGCGGCAATCTTCCTGATTTTGGGCTATATTGAACAGAGAGAAGAGACGCGCTCTTTGTTGCGCTTGGGTGGGCTCGGCCGTGAGAATCCGCGCTTGGCTGGCGCGTTCTGCGTCGCCGCTCTTGCCGCGCTCGGACTACCGGGGCTCGCGGGATTTGCCGGGGAGATTGTGATTCTGACCGGCCTCTATCAATCGGGCAACGTTTGGCCCGCGATTCTCGCGCTGGTCCCGATTTTATTGGCGGCGGCTTACATGCTGCGGCTCTTCCAGGGCATCATGAATGGTCCCGAGATTCCCGATCTCCCGGTGCGCAGGGATCTTACCTGGATTGAGGGCTTTGCGCTCGCGCCGCTTGTGCTTGCGATCGTTGTTTTAGGAGTCAATCCGCATATGCTCACCACCTTTGATCTGGCACCGTATTCGCTGAGCACACCGGCGGTGACGAAATGATTGTCAATCCATATGGCTCGCTGGATTGGAATGCTGTGTTGCCGCTGTTCATTGTGGCGGCGACGGCGCTTTTGGTATTGTTTGCCGATGTGATATCGCGAGGCGGGGCAAAGCGCTACGTCTCGGTGTCGATCACAATTCTTGGGCTCATTATTGCCGGCGTGGTTTGCGCAAAGACGTATGGCCAAACCTATAGCGCCTTTGGCGGCGGATTTATGGTCGGCGGTTTCGCCGTGGTCTTTGAAGAGATCGTGATCTTGTCGGCGATCTTCTCTGCGGCGTTGTATGCAGCGATCGGAGAAGAAGAACGCGTAGCGGGGTCGCTTGCGCTCATGTTGTGGAGCGCTAGCGGCGCGATGCTTATGGCCGGCGCAGGCAATTTGATGACGATTTTTCTCGGATTAGAATTGCTCTCACTTGCGCTCTACTGCTTGTGCGGAATGTCCAACCGTCCAGCCGCGCGTGAATCCGCGCTGAAATATCTCATTCTCTCGTCAACTGCGTCGGGCTTCATGCTTTACGGTATGGCGCTGTTCTTTGGAGCAACGGGCAGCGTCGCATTGGCTGCGCTTGCAAATCCGGCGATGATGAGCAACCCGCTGTTTTTAATCGGTACGGGCCTCTTTCTGATCGGCATCGCATTTAAATTAAGCCTCGTGCCGTTCCACGTATGGGTACCCGATGTGTTTCAGGGCGCGCCTTTGCCCATCACCGCCTTCATGAGTGTTGCCACCAAAGCGGGCACGCTTGCCGTGTTCGCGCGCTTCGCGTATGGTGCTCTCTCTGGACCACATAGTGAAAAGTTGCTCCTACCCATTTGGGTTGTCGCGGCGATCTCCATGGTGTTTGGAAATTTTGCGGCGCTTGCGCAAACCGATATGAAGCGCCTACTGGCTTATTCCGGCATCGCGCAAGTCGGCTACATCGTCGTGGCATTTGCGGGAACAACCGCACTCGGTCTGCGCTATGCGGTTTTTTACTTGGCCGCGTACTTGTTTATGAATTTAGGCGCGTTCGCAGTCGTCGCCCTCTTGTCATCGGAGAACGAAGAGGGAGCGCAGCTTGCCGCTTTCCATGGTCTGGGACGCCGCCGGCCACTCTTAGCTGCCGCCATGACGTTTTTCTTACTAGCGCTTGCGGGATTTCCGCCGACGGCGGGTTTCGTCGGGAAGATTCTCATTCTATCGAGCGCCGTCAGTGCCGGATACGCATGGCTTGCGGGGGTGTTGATCTTCGGCACGGCGGTCTCGCTGTACGTGTATTTCAAGATTATTCGTTTTATGTACGAGCGTGACGAGCACAAGCACAATCTGGATGTGCGCTCGAATGCGCCGCTCGCGTGGCTGAGCGTGGGCGTCTGTGCAACGGCGACCATCGTGCTGGCCTTCTATCCGGTCGCACCAAGCAATATTCTACCCCTCGTCAAGTAGCCGGGCCCGGTCGCCGGGCGAGCCACAATTGTGGCCTCGGGGCGTCACAGCTTGTATTGCTCGTGCGACCTATCTATACTAGAGATCCGCCGCGAGTGCACAGGGGAAGCCCATCATGAAGAAGCTCAGCGCCGCTCTGATTTTTGCCGTTGCTTTGGCCTGCCTGCCTGGTATTTCGCAGGCACAAGTGATCCTCAAGACGGCGCCGGGGGTTGGCGAAACCGACCTCGATGCAACGCCGCAAGGCGTTATCGATAATGCACGAGCGCGCGTTGCGAGCGGGGATCTGAGCGGCGCGATCGCACGCTTGTCGCTCTTTGTGAGCCAGCATCCGGGGTCCGTGGCGCCGGCTCGTCTGCTGGGCGATCTCTATTACCGCCAAGGCAAACTCTCGAACGCCGAATCGGTCTATAAGAGTATTCTTTTTTACAATCCGAACGACCGTGAAGCGCACAATCGGTTGGGCGCCGTCTACGCGACGCAAAACCGCATTGATGAGGCTATTTCTGAGTACACCAAAAGCTTGCCGGCGCTGGATTCCATCGCAGATCTCGTGCGCTTGCACATTCGCAAGGGCGACGTCGCCGCCTACCGGGCCGGTCTTGAGCGCGATGCCGCCAATTATCCGAGCCAGGCCGACTTGCAGGGTGCGGTTGGCACCGCCTACGAAGTGCAGCACGACTACGCGAACGCACTAAAGTTTTTTCTGAAGGAGCTGGACATCGCGCCGCGCTCCGTAAGTGCGCTCAATCACGCCGGGCTTGCCTATCTGGATATTGGCAACTACGAAAAAGCGTTTAGCGTGCTGAATCAATGCGTGGGCTTACAGCCCACGAACTATGCGTGCACCGTGAATCTGGCAGCAACCTATCTGGAAATTCACGACTATACGCACGGCAAGGCATTTCTCGATCGAGCGCAGGCTTTGGAACCCGAACATCCGGAGATCAATGTTAACTACGGCTACCTTTCGGATGCACTCGGCAATTGGAAACAAGCGATTACATATTACGTAAAGGCATTGACGATCTCGCCGCTATCACGGGATGCCTATTTAAACCTCGGCGTCGTGTATGAGGCGCATCAATACTACGAGTTAGCCGAATCAGCACTACTGAAAGGTCTTAGCGTGGCGCCGACTGATGGCGCACTGCATTATCTTCTGGGGCGAGCCTACGAAGATCAAAAAAAATACGACCTGGCTGTTCGGCAATTTCGGGCCGCGTTTGCCTCGGATGATCCACAGGCATCCTTTCTTGCGCGCAGTCGCATCAGCCAGCTAGGCGGAACTCCAGCCACGCATTAAGTGCGTGTTTGCTGAACCAGGGCAATCGCGTCGATCTCAACGCGCGCACCCAGCGGCAACCCGGCTACGGCGACTGTCGTGCGCGCCGGTTTGTTGTCACCGAAATACCTTGCGTAGACCGTATTGACCGAAGCGAAGTCCGCCATATCCACCAAGAAAATCGTGGTTTTGACGACGTCGCCGTAGCCTGCGCCGGCGGCCAGCAGTACGGCTCCTAAATTCTTAAGCGCTTGCTCAGCCTGAGCGCTGATGTCCCCTTCGATCAGTGCACCCTTGCTCGGAACGATCGGTACTTGGCCGCTGCAAAATACAAAATGGCTCGTCTGGATCGCTTGGCTATATGGCCCGATCGGGGCGGGCGCGTCGGCAGAAAATATCGTTCGCATTACACGCCCACCGCGGTCATCGTCCCCTTGTACTTCATCGGCCCTTCTTCGATTCCAAAGTTCGTTGCATAGAGTTCGCCGATGCGCTTTAGTTCATCGGCGGATAGCGCGGGGGTCTCCGGAGCGCTTGCAAATTCCCGCAGCTGTTCGCGATCGTAGATATTGGGAAGCACCGTCATGACACGCGGCTCGGTAAGCAGCCATTGAATGGCTGCCTGTCCCAGCGTGCGGCCGGGCGTTTCTAAAAAGCGCAACTGTTCAATTTTTTGCACGCCGTTCACGAGCCATGATTTTGGGCGGTGGCGGCGATGGTCGCCCGCGGGAAAAACCGTGTCGACCGTATATTTTCCTTCGAGCATGCCACTGGAATGCGGAACCCGCACCATGTAGCCGGTGTCGGCACCGGCATCATCGGCCGCCTTGATCATATCGCTGCCAGGAAATTGTTCGAGCATATTCCAGATCATTTGGATGCTGGTGGTATTGCGAATTCGAGCAGACTCGATGCCTTCTACGAGCCAGCCGATGGCCGGCCCAAGTGCGACGCCATAATGCCGAATTTTGCCTTCGCTTTTCAGCGTCTCGAGTAAGGCAAAGAGTTCATCGTTTTCGATTTGCTCTAAATGCGCGTTATGAATTTGATACAGATCAATCGTATCGGTCTTTAAGCGCTTGAGCGATTGTTCGAGCGCGAAGCGTACAAACTTCGGTGAGAAGTCGGCCGGAATTTCTTGCTGTCCTTTGCGCTCACCGGAAAAATTATAGAAATCATACCCGAATTTTGTCGCGTAGACGACGTCCTGGCGCCGCGCGGAAAATGCCTGTGCAAGCTGGTCTTCACTGCGCCCATTTCCGTACGTGTCCGCTGCGTCGAACAGGGTGATGCCCAGATCGAGTGCTTCGTGCAGCAGCTTCACCGCCTCCGCGTCCGTCATCTCGCCCCACCA
>JALYIF010000074.1 GCA_030775925.1 Vulcanimicrobiota bacterium
TGCCAAGACCGTCCTCGATGTCGGGTGTGGTAGCGGCGATATTGCGCTGGCGCTCGTCGAGCAGGCGCAAGACCAATGTCGCGAGTTGCGCGTCACGTGTTTGGACATCAGCGAACAAATGTTGCACATTGCCCAGACCCGGACGGCCAACCACCCGTCGCTTGCTTTTGTGCTGGGAGACGGCAAAGGACTGCCGTTTGAAGACGGCGCGTTCGATGTGGTGATGTGCAATCTCGCGCTGCATCACTTCGATCCTCAAGGCGCAGCTGCATTGCTTGCCGAGATGCGCCGCGTCGCTCGCATCACTCCATTCATCTCTGATTTGCGGCGCTCGCCGATCGGGTACGTCGGCGCTTGGCTGTTCAGCCGCCTTACGACAACGAATCGCCTGACGCGGCATGACGCGCCCCTGTCTGTGCGGCGAGCCTATACAACCAGCGAAGCGGTCCAATTTGCACGCGACGCCGGATGGCGCAATCCAGTTGTGAAGCGCGCGCCGTTCTATCGCATGGTGCTGCAAGATGGTTGATGTCGCAATCGTCGGGGCTGGACCCGCGGGCTCTAGTTGCGCGTACCGCTTGGCACACGCCGGGCATTCCGTGCACATTTTCGAGCGCGCACAGTTTCCGCGAACCAAAGTATGCGGTGAGTATTTAGGCGGCGCTGCGTGCGGGGAACTGCGCGAAATCGGCGTTGCGAACGCAGTGGCAGAAAAAGCGTATGCGATTCGAGGCATCCGGCTGCATACGCCCGCCGGCCTCGTGGAACTTCCATTTCCGGCCCAAGCTTGGTCGCTTGCTCGCACTGACCTAGACCAACTGTTGCTCGACTATGCTCGGAGCGCCGGAGCTCAGATCACGACCGCGCGCGTAGAAGCGATACAGAAAACACCAAATGGGGCAAGAATTGAATTCAGAGATGCTTCAGGTGCGCAGGCTAGCCTAGAAGCTCGTGTCGTGGTAGGTGCTGATGGGCTGGGATCGGTCGTCGCACGAGCGTTTGATTTGCTGGCCAAAACAGCGGGAAACGCGCGCTTTGCGGTTGGCGGGCACTACACCGGCTTTCAAGGATTGGATCATTTCATCGAAACCTACGTGGGCACGAATAGTTATTTTGCGATCAATCCGCTGAGCAATGAACTTGCGAATGTGATGGTGGTTGTGGACCAGGCTCAGTTGCACGAATGGAAAGGCGCCATCGATGAGCGCTTGCAGACGACTGCGCGCGAACTTGCCGAAGGCAAACGTGATGTAGCGCATGTGCATCGGGTCGGCAAGCGCGTCGCGGTTGGGCCGCTCGTGCAGCGTGCTCGTCGTGTTGCGACGCCGGGCGTATATCTCATCGGTGATGCTTCGGGTTTTGTCGATCCGTTTACGGGGCAAGGGGTGTTTCTCGCGTTAAAGAGTGCAGCATTGGCGGCAAGTGCGATTGGCGCGGAATTGCGCGAGCATCGTGGTGGCACAAAGGCACATCGTACCTATCAGGCGCAACACCACCGCGTGTTTTCGGCGCGCAGCCAGGTAACGAGTCTTGTGTCCTTACTTATAAAGACACCGTGGCTTGCAAAGCGCGCGACGCGCAATCTCCAGCGCAGCCCGGCACTGCGGGATGTAGTTATGGAAACCGTCGGTGGCTACGGAAATCCGTATGCGGTGCTCTCCCCGCTCGCCCTCATGCAACTAGCGCGATGATCCAGACATCCAACGAGATTTTTATAGGTGCCTCAGCGGAGAAAATTTTTAGCTTTGCAGCGGCAACTGATCGCTGGCCGGTCATTCTACCCCACTACCGGTATGTGCGGGTGCTTGCCGGCGACGAGCATACGCGAACGCTGCAGATGTCGGCTTGGCGCACCATGATCCCGGTCCAGTGGACGGCGCAGCAATGGAACGACCCGCAAAAACCCTCAATTCACTTTCGGCACATCGCTGGATGGACTAAAGGAATGGAGGTCGAGTGGCGTTTTGAACCCCGCAGGGATGGGACGCTCGTGACCATCATTCATAATTTAGAATTTCAGTTTCCATTTGCGGCGGATACCATCGGCAAACATATAGTCAGCGACTTTTTTGTGCACGATATCGCGGGGAAAACGCTGGCTAGGATCAAGCAGTTGGCCGAACATGCGTAACGCGGGCGCTCCGCATCGCGTCGTCATAACCGGCATGGGTTTGATAACGCCAATCGGTACCGGTGTTGCAAACTTCTGGAAGCGATTGCGCGGCGGGGAAATTGCGGTGCGTAAAATCACTCGATTCGACGCTTCTGCGTATCCTTCACAAATCGCCGCAGAGATTGATGATTTCGATCCGCGTGCATACATGAGTGATAAGCGCATTCGTTGGACTGACCGGTATTCGCAGTTCGCGGTGAGCGCAGCGAAGTTGGCGCTGCAAGATGCTGCTTTCTCGGTGAATGGGAATGGCAACGAGATGAGCGTCTTTGTCGGATCGGCGCTCGGCGGCCTGGCCTATGCCGACGAGCAGTATGGCGTATTTCGCGACAAGGGGCTCAAGCACGTGCGTCCGCTGCTTGCCATCAGCGTCTTTGGCGGGGCATCAACCTCCAACATCTCCATGGAATTTGGGCTCTGCGGCCACAATGTCGCAAACGCAAATTCCTGCGCATCCGGCGCCGTCGCGATCGGTCAAGGCTATCAGGCGATTGCGCGAGGGGATGCGCGCGCTGCTCTTGCCGGCGGGGTTGAAGCTCCTCTTGCACCCTTGCTCTATGGCGCATTTACCGTGATCAACGCGATGTCGCGGCGCAACGACGATCCACCTGCCGCGAGCCGCCCTTTCGATCAGAAACGAGATGGCTTTGTGATGGCCGAGGGAGCGGGAATGTTTTTGATGGAGCGGCTTGAGGATGCGCTCGCACGCAACGCGCCCATCTATGGCGAAGTCGCGGGTTTTGGGCTAACCAACGATGCGTATCACATGTCGGCTCCCCGTCCCGACGGCGTGCAAGTGGCACGCGCAATGCAGGAAGCTCTTGAGGATGCCCAAGTTGGAAGCGACGAAGTGGAAGCGCTCAATGCACATGGCTCCTCGACACCGCTGGGCGACCTCAGCGAATCGCTTGCATTTGAACGCGTATTCGGCGAACGCACTAATGCGATCCCGGTTAGCGCTACCAAAGGCCAGCATGGGCATGCGCTTGGCGCGACCGGCGCATGGGAAGTTGGAGTTTCGCTTTTAAGCATGCGCGACGGCGCGATTCCCGGTACCGTGAACTTTCAAAGCGCCGATGCGCAGTCGTTGCTGGGGATTCAACGGGAAGAAGTGCAAGCGCGCCCGCGGATCGTTCTCTCAAACTCTTCGGGATTTGGCGGCATTAATGCGGCATTGGTATTGAGGGCTGTCTAAGCGCTTTCAGCTGACTCGGATGTGCGATCGAGATCAATCGAGAGTGTGATGCAGGTATTGGTCTGCGTTGACTTTATCTGTACGCCGTCGACCAGCGCGTGCATGAGCGGGATTCCGCGGCCGCGCTCATCTTTTTTCTGAGTAGGACGCCACCGGCCATAGTCGTCGATCTGCACCATGAACCTCCCGTCTTTCATATGCGTCTTCACTTCAACGAGGCCGGGTTCACGATCGCCGTAGGCGTGTTCCACCGCGTTCGCGATTGCTTCGCCGACTGCAACCAGGACGGCAAATGTTTGATCGGATGTGAAATTCAGAACCGTTCCAAGTTGGCGCAGCGTGGAACGCACGAGTGCTGAGACGAGCGGGATCGCGGAGAACACGAGGGTTACGTTTGTATCGGTCTGCTTGCTGCGAGTAAGCGTTAGTGTTGCCGAATCGTCTTTGTTGGGCTCTTCTGCAAAGATGCGTTGCTGGATGGCCTCTGCCGGATTGGGGCCCGGATTGCCGCAAAGTTCGGAGCTGACCGCTTCCAGGAGCGTCTCTTGGCCGGCTTCGAGATCGTGACCGTACTCGATGAGCCCATCGGTGTAGAGCACGATTTGTGCACCAGGCGGCACCGTGAAGGTCCAGTCGCGTGCTTGAACGGTGTTTGAAGCACCGAGCGGGAGCCCGCCCCCCGGCAGCACTTGGGCGAAGCCGTCAGGCGTTGCGATGATCGGCGGCGGATGCCCGGCGACCGCGTAGCGGAGCACCGATGAGTGCGGGTCGTAAAATGCAAAGATCGCCGTGACCATGCCGACGCTTTCGCGCAGGTTAATCACGCCATTGACGGCCTCAAGCACCGCCGATGGCCGGTCCGACCCGATGGCAGCCGCACGAAGCGCCTGCCGGACCTCGCCCATAATGACGGCGGCCTCGAGGCCATGGCCTGCGACGTCCCCAATGGAGATGGCAATCCGGCCATCGGGTAACGCAAAGGCGTCATACCAATCGCCCCCTACTTCCGCTTCGGAGCTGGCCGGCCGGTAGGCTCCGCCGAACGATAAGTTTTCAACGTGCGGAAATGAATCGGGGAGCAACGCCCGCTGCAGGCGGTCAGCGACGCGGTGTTCGCGTGTAAACGAGGTAATCGTGTTAATGGCCACCGCAACGCGCAGGGCAACGAGGTTTAAAATTTTGTGGGCCACTTCATCGAATGCGTCGGCGGCGGTGGACGCAAAGGTAATTGCTCCAAAGGTCTGGCTGCCCAGCGTCATCGGGCAGACCACCATGCTGTGAAGACCGTGCTCGGCGAGCGACTCGAGTAGCGCTTTGTCGGGGTCTCCGAACTGTTTGATGTCGACATGTTCTGAAGCCGCAAAGGCAGTCGGGACCGCAACTCCGTCGTAGGGCCTCAATTGGATAATGCAATAGTCGGCAAGTTGGGTTACGCAGAGTTGCGCGAGCGCCGGCAAGGTGACGGCCACGTCGAAAGAGGCCGACAATATGTGATTTGCTTCGATGAGCAAGTCAACCGTTCGACTGAGCCGGTCCGTATTTACGTCCAACATTTGAACCCTACATGCACTACGTTCGTTATCCCCGGGGACTTAGTACCTAAACCTTTTTTGCCCTTGCTTGGTTTTAAGGAGTCTTTACGAGGGCACAAGAAGAGGAAGCCCGCCGCGTCCGAACGTGGTAGGGCTCAAAGTCGTTTCTTCCCCCATGGCCACTATCTTAAGCCGGGAGTTCTCGCATGCCGACCGCAACAATTAAGAAATCTTCGATCACCAATGGAAAGCGGAACACGTCGGACCTCGCCACGCTCGATCCGCGCCAACTGCTTGCCGCGCTTCGCTCTTTTAAGAAGGGCGATTTTTCTACGCGCTTGCCGGCGGCCGATGGATTGGACGGCGACATCGCTGAGGCGTTCAACGAGTGTATCGAATTAAACGAGCGGCTTGCGAATGAACTCCAGCGCGTCAGTACCGTGGTGGGACGCGACGGGCGTATCTCGCAGCGCGCCTCGCTCGGCAGTGGCGGAGGTGAATGGCTTGGATACATTGAGTCAGTCAATGCGCTAATCAGCGATCTCACGCAGCCGATGGCAGAAACGGGTCGCGTACTCGGCGCCGTCGCCAAGGGAGACCTCTCGCAGCGGATGGCCTTAGAGATCGATGGGCGCCCGCTTAAGGGCGAGTTTCTGCGCTCTAGCAAAATCATTAACACCATCGTCGATCAGCTTAATGCATTTGCATCCGAAGTCACGCGCGTCGCGCGCGAAGTTGGTTCCGAAGGAAAGCTCGGCGGACAGGCCGTGGTCAAAGGCGTTGCCGGAACATGGAAAGATTTGACCGACTCCGTCAATACGATGGCCGGTAACCTCACCAACCAAGTCCGAAATATTGCTGAAGTCACCACCGCCGTTGCCAACGGCGATCTGTCCAAGAAAATTACCGTTGAGGCGCGCGGTGAAATCCTCGAGCTAAAGGGCACCATCAATACGATGGTCGATCAGTTAAGCTCGTTCGCCGCCGAAGTCACGCGCGTAGCCCGCGAAGTGGGTACCGAAGGC
>JALYIF010000075.1 GCA_030775925.1 Vulcanimicrobiota bacterium
AACCCATCCCAACCTAAATGAGCCATACACGGATGAAGGGTTAGAGCGTGGGTTCGGGGCGGCAAAAAATGTTTCCACAGATTCACTTCGCAAGGATTGCTCGGCAGCCATTGGCTGGCTCAACGAACAAGATTTCGTCAAGCCCGGAAAGGTTGCGACCTGGGGATTTTGTTTTGGGGGCACCGTCGCGTTCCTTACAGCGAACCTGCCAGGTCTTGCGGGGGCGATTTGTTTTTACGGGGGCAGCATCGCAGCGCCGATGCCAAATGGCGAACCGGAGGCCTTAGCGACGGTAGAAGATATACGTGTTCCGCTGCTGCTGGCATACGGAGGGCAAGACGCATGGATCACGATGGATCACATCAATCGCACACGCGCAGCGCTCGACGCAGCGGGCAAAGATTTTCAGATGCAGATTTACCCCACCGTGGGCCACGCGTTCTTCCGCGGAAGCAGTTCCGATCTGCAATCCGATACGGTGGCTGACGCCTGGAATGTGGTCCAAGCTTTCCTTAAAAAAATCTTCTCTTAAATACCGGCCAACCGAGGGCACATCTGCTCAGCGCCGCCACGCTTCATCTTTCAAAATTCGAGCCCAACGTTCGTAAATATCGCTGATGTATTCGCGTGTTTCGCGATACGGTGGAACGCCATGATAGGCGGCTACCGCGCCGGGCCCGGCATTGTATGCCGCGAGCGCAGCCGCGTATGGATCGTCGTAGCGGCCTTCGTATTGCCGCACGTACTGCGCGAGCAGTGCCGCGGCGCCCTCGATCGCCTCGCCCGGGTCAAACGGATTAATCCCAGCGCCTGCTGCCGTGTCGAGCGTGAACTGAGCAATGCCCACTGCGCCCGCGCTTGAGATTGCCTCGGGGTCAAAAGCCGATTCCTGGAGGAGTGCCGCGCAAAAGAATTCCGGATTGAGTGCGTGAGCTTTTGCGGCATTAAGGGCCAAATCGGCTAGATGTAATGCGTCCACCGACGAAAGTCGTTCATTGCTGCGCTCGATTGACCGTGCCACCGCAAGATTTTCGTGCTTAAATGGCGCGCCGTCGTGCAAGAGTGCAACTCCGGCCACGGTTTGGGTATACAACGGAGTAAGCCCGCCGTGCCAGCTTAAGGCTGTATTAACAAGCGTCTCAATACGCGGTGTAGATAGTGGATGGCGGTCGAAATCCTCGGAGGTAGCACTCGTACATGCGCACAACATTGCAAACCAAATGACTATGGCAGCGCGCAGGCAGAGGCGACGATAAAATGATTCTTTCACAGATCGGCTACGGTGTCGTAGCAGCCGCTATTGTGTTGATCGTCGGTGATTTCGCATCCACATTTTTCTACCACGTTCCACAGCATCTGTGGTTCACACTCCATCTGCGAACGCATCACGACCGCAAACGATCGTATTGGGATCACGCGGTGCTTTCAAAAGACCCCTTCGTCTTGCTCGACGGTCTTCTTGGCGCACTGCCGTATTTGGTGATCGCAGGCTGCATGCTCGTGATTTCGTGGCCAGGGGCCCTGGCGGGGTTGGCACTTGGCCAGCTTCATGTCTGGTGGCGGCACACAGTTGAACTGGGCTGGAAGACCCCGGCCCCCTTAGCGGCCGTCCTCCGACCGCTCTCGATTGTCTTGCCCGAGGACCACGACGGGCACCACCGAAACCCCGATATCGAGTTTGGCGACATCTTCCGGTTCTACGACGCTCCGGCTCGGGCGCTCATAGCCAAACTCGCGCCTACCAGCCGAAAGATGCGAAATGCCGCGCTGCGCCGCCCAAAGCGCCAGCCGGCCCGCGTATAACGGAGGACCATGACCAAAAAGGCTCTCTTTCTCATCTCCGATACCGGAGGTGGGCATCGCAGCGCATCCGTGGCGATCACCGCCGCGCTGGATGAGATCAAGGAGCCTTTTTCGTTCGAGCACCGCATCGACGATGTGGCTGCCCATTGCTCGTTTCCGCTCACACAACTCGGCCTCGCCTACAGTTCGGCGCTGCGGTATGCACCGCCAGTCTATGGTGCACTCTACTATGCCACGAATGGACGCCGGCGCTATAAAGCCTTGGTTCGTTTCTGCGAACCCTTATATCGCGAACGCCTTCGCGATCTATTTCTCGCCTATCAACCAGACGTGATCGTGTCGGTCCATCCGCTGCTCAATCATGCAGCGTTGCGCGCGCGCGCCGATGCAAAAATGACCCATATTCCACTGGTTACGGTCATCACGGATCTTGGAAAAGTGCACGAATCGTGGCTGATGCCTGAAGCAGATGCCGTCGTCGTTCCGGCGCGCGAGGTGTACGATCGTGCGCTTTCGCGGGCAGTCCCATCGTATCGTTTGCGTATGCTGGGACAACCGATTCATCCGAAGTTTGAAGACGTTACCGATTCCAAGTCCGAGATTCGCACGCAACTCGGCCTGCCGGCAACGCAGTTCATCACGCTGCTCATGGCCGGCGGCGAGGGCGGCGGCAAATTGCTGACGACCGCGCTTGCGCTGGCGAAAGCAAAACTCGATTCGCACTTTGTGGTTGTCTGCGGACGCAATGCCGCGCTCAAGACCAAGCTCGAAGAGATGGCGCCGCAGCTTGGTGCCACGATGACCGTGCTGGGTTACACCGATGACATTCCACGCTTGATGCGCGCCGCGGATCTGCTGGTGACCAAGGCGGGGCCTGGATCCCTGGCAGAGGCCAACGTTGCACAAGTCCCCGTGGTCGTGTATGACTACGTGCCGGGCCAAGAGCGCGGTAACGTGGAGTTCGTGCGCCACAACGGCATCGGACTGGTTGCTCTGAGTACGCCCGGAGTCGTGAAGGCCGTGCGCTCTCTCATGCACGACCCAGCCCGCCTCACCCACATGCGCGCCCGCCAGGCCGAAGTGGCCCCCCACCAGAGCGCGCGCCGCATCGCAGCCCTCATTACGCAAGTAACGGCAGACTACACCATCCCCGAAGACGGCTCGCTCTACCCGTCTCCCCCGGCCCTGGCCGCCGCCGCAAGCCTTTAATCTAGCTCTTAATTAATTAGTTGACACTCGCCAAGCAAGTTGATTCTTATAAACTAACGAATTAAGAGTTAGACAATCTCTGCTGAAAGGCGCAATCCCAATGATCAAATCCCTCGACCTTACCGGGGCGTTCACCGGTCTTGTCCTCACCGTCATGCTGATCGCCATCCGCCTCTGCGCAACCAGCATATAAGCGGTCGCG
>JALYIF010000076.1 GCA_030775925.1 Vulcanimicrobiota bacterium
CCTTTGACAAGTTCCGCGTTAACGAGACGGTGTCCAACATGCCATCCTTCGCCACGGCTTGGTTCTGTAAACTCAACGACCCGATGGTGCTCCCGGCATCCAAGCGGTGCACCATCTGGTAGACTGGGTCCCACATCAAAGAACCCCGCGTGCCAAATTGGACCTCGGGGTTCTTTTTTAACTCATATCTGACACAACGTGTCATATATGGGCTGCTAATCTACGCATAACCCACTTGAACTGTAAGGAGTAGCAAGTAGATGAGCACTATAGAAGCCACCACACGGGATAGCGCAACCATCCACGGCGTCGACCTCTTCGGATATCTGGTGAAGGATCCACAGCGAGCCATCGCCTTCTACCGAGATGTTATCGGGATCGCTCCGACCGACATCGACGCCCAGGGCCGCGGGGCTGAATTCACGCTCGCCGACGGCACGACATTTGCCGTTTGGAAGCCCGACGTATCGGACGGTCCGGCCGACGGCGTTACGGGAGGCACGGTGATGTTTGCAGTCGACGACGCCAACGCGGCGGTGGCCCGCCTGCGCAAGCACGGCCAACAAGTCACCGACCCCGATGATACCGGCGCTTGCCTTATGGCCTTCACGCAAGATCCCGAAGGCAATTCAATTATCATCCATCAACGCAAATGATTCTTCGTCATGTTGAGCCTGTCGAAGTGTGCGACCAAACGCGCGCGCGCTTCGACAAGCTCAGCGTGACACAGGCTGCTCAGCGTGACGCAGGCTGCTCAGCGTGACACAGGCTGCTCAGCGTGACATAAATCGTTCAGCGTGACATAAATCGCGTAGCGTGAACGCTAAGCAAACATCTTTGCATACTAAGCGGGTACCGTGTCATGCTGAGCTGGTACCGTGTCATGCTAAGCTTGCCGAAGCATGGTTGCGATACAACGCGGGCGCGAATTCCCGCGACGGCTGCCACGCCGAACAAGTGTTGCCTAAATCGTCTTCACCTATGTCGCAGCCGCTACTCGACGGACTTATTGCTGAATGAGCATCACGCTGCTCCCATTCACGCGCGATCAAATACGAAAAAAAAGCCTGCGAAATCGCAGGCTTTTTCTCAATCGCGCTAGCCGTTACTTTGCGCGGCAATAGCCTTTGACGTGCTTGCCGCCGCGCATGTATCCGTGGACATACATCTGGGATCTGGTACAGCCGTGCATGGATCCCATATGGCTACCCATGTGATTTCCCATTTTATGTTCGCGGGCGGTTGCAACAACGGAGAGTGAAGCCACCATGGCCAGGGTCAAGAAAGACGAAAGAATACGGTTCATCTGAAGCCTCCAGGGCAAAGTAATGAAGGATAACCTTTCTGGAAACGCAGTCCTTCTCCCGTTTGGTGAGCAAGGTGAGCAAGCGTTTTTGGAAGCGCACGAAGGAGCGCCTCGAAGCGCGCCGCAGCTTAACGTAATGTTTAATGCGCGGGCTTACTTGCTTGTTCTCAGCGTGGCCGGTGGACTGGCCGCATTCGCTGCTTGCTCACCGAAACAACCGCACAACAGCAGCACGACGGTTCAAAGCGACGATCATATACAAAAAGAGCTCGACGCACGACGCGGTCGAGCTCTTTTTGCTGCGAATTGCGCCGCATGCCACGGTGCGGGCGGCCTGGGAGGGCCAGTCGGGCCCGCACTTCACAATGAGAAAACGCGCAAGACCTTGCAAGAAACGCAAGCCTGGATTAAAGACCCGCAGCCGCCGATGCCAAAACTCTACCCGGGTTCGCTGAGCGGGGCCGACGTCGGCGATCTTGCCGCCTACGTGCAAACGCTTTAATTTGGAAGCGGCACCATCGGGCGCAAGTTTTTTCTGAAGACTTCATAGACCACCGCACTAAGAATCTCTACGAGCAGAATCAAGTAAGGAATTCCAAGAACGCTCGAAGCGAGCACCTGACGGTCGACCAATAAGAATTGTTCGAGAAAGAGCCCGGCAAAGCCGATCACAAAGATAAATGGCAGCACAAAAAAGCCGATGAACCAGGCTGCTTTTGGCCGGTTCTCCAGCTGTCGATAAGCTTCAATCAACGGCGGCAACGCGATAGCCCAAATCACGATAATCGTCAACCAGAAGACCAACGGCGAGTTTCCAAAAAGCAGCCGGTTCGCATATTGTTCATCGTTGCTATTGAGCAGGCAAAATAGCATTCGGTTAATCGGAAAATTTGCAAAGATGAGCGCGAAGCCCAAACCTTTAGATCCCGCATCGGCCCGGCGCAGCAAGAAATACCCGACCCATAGTAATCCGAACGTGAAGATCGGGCCGGCCATCGCCGACCAATAGACGGCCACCAGATTGCTATCGCATCCTGCAGCTAACGTGAACGAATTAAACGTCTTCGTACCAAAGTGTCCGCACAGCGCAGCCCCGGTGAAGTGGTGCACGAATTCATGCGAGGTCCCGCACAAGATGGTGAGCGCGCAAAATGCAAGCAGGTATCGCCAAGACAACGAAATCTTCATATTGCCCCTACAGTGCGACCGCTAGAGTTGTTTCGTTGGTCGCCCGACGGTTAGCGAATTAAGACGCTCTCGAGGTCGTTCTCGTGATGACCGCATTTCGGACAGTGCTGCTGGCGGGTTGCCCAGCCCAACGCTAAAATCGCGCCGATGAGCATGGGTGTGAAGAACAATAAAAATTCCAAGCCTCGCATGTTGCCTCCAAGCAGGTGGTGCTTGCACGTACGGGCGAGGACCGGGGGATGTTTCGCCCAATCCACCTTGGAGCGGTGACGCCACCCCCTAAAACGGTGAAAGAGAGACGCCTCAATGGATGATTCGCAAGAAAAAATCTCGCGTGGACAGGCCCTGAAGGGGCTGATCGTGCTGCCGGCTCTGGCCGCAGCGATGGTCGGATCGATCGGGACGGCGCAGGCCAAGTCCTCAAAGGCCACCTTAAAGTATCAAGACAAGCCGAAAAACGGCCAGAAATGCAGCGACTGCCGCTTCTACCTAAAGCCCAAAAATGCCAAGGCCAAGGCAGGGTGCCAGCTCCTCGATGGATCGGTTAGCCCGAACGGCTGGTGCGTAGCCTACGCCAAAAAATAAGTAGGGGTTTCCCCCGATGTGGCGGGGACGGCGCAGCAGCTAGCATAGGGTCATGGAACGTTGCTTTGTCGATCCCCGCCCCCAAGCCGCCGAGACACTCCGCCGGGCGATGAACGAGACCTTCGCCCTTGGTTTCCCCGATGTGTCCAAGAATCTTGAAATGCTCCTGGCCCGCTTCAACGCCGCGCCGGCTGCCGAGGTGCGCATCGAGATCTGCAGCGGAAACGTTGCGGTCGATGGTCTGCCCGTCCGGCTTTCCAATCGAGAGCTAGAATTATGCTTCGCCCTCGCCGTCCATGCGCGCCCGGTGCCCGGCGAAACGCTGGCCGAAGTCATTTATCCCGAACTCGAGCTAGAGGCCGCGCTCAATCGCATCAAAGTCTACGTCCATCGCGTACGCGAGAAGATTGCGCCCGATTTCATCATCTGCGACCGCGACGGATATCGCTTCCGGGACGGCGTCACGATCGATCTATGCGAAATTGAAGACCAAGTTCGCATGCTGGAACGCCGCGCATTTCTGGTGGAGCAAGACCGTCAAACGCTCATGGCCATTCTCGAACGATTGCTTGGCCGCCGCAACGCGCCGGTTTGGCGTTGGGAATGGTTCACGATTGTCGAACAGCGCTTTGTTTGCATCGCTTCCCGTGCTGCAGCCGTCCTTTCAGCAGACGGTTTCGAACGTAACGCAACGGGCGATCTTTTGGAATTGTCACGCTGCATTCTTGCTTACGATCCGTGCAATGAGCAGGCGCGAGAGATTGCCATTAAAGCCCATCTCGCGGCCGGACGTCTTAGTGATGCCGTTGTTGAATTCAAGAGCTATGAGTCCGCTCTGGCCCGCGACCTCTGCGCCGAGCCCTCCCCGCACTTGCGCAAGCTCTTGCCAATCACCTAAGAATGCGGCTGCGGGTCAGCGGCGGCACCGCCCCGAATTCCCAGCGCATGTCAAGTGGACGGCGCGAAGCCTACGATCAACTGCTCTATATCACCCGCATGCTCGATGGAACGCTTGTAACGCTCTGCGAAACGGTTATCGCCGAACTCCCCAATATTGAAGACCCTGCTCGCACCAACGTTGCAAATGCGCTCTCGCAGTTTGCGACAGCCCTGCGCGATCAACTCGAACGCGGTGGGCACTTCATGAAGCTCGCGAAAACTCTTGAAGATCAGGCGAAAGAATTGAATGACGGTGCAGAGCGGCTGGCCATAGTGCGGCAAGAGCTGCAAAACGTGTACCGCTCAATATCGGAGACCAGTTCGGTGCGAACGCGACTGGTGGTTGCCGACGAACATCTCGCGGCCATTGAGAAAGTGCTCGTACCCCTCGCACCGGCGGGCCAACAGGACGCCTAACCGAGCGAACTCTTAGACCATAGCTCGATCATATTGCGGCCTTGGGCCTTGGCTCGATAACATGCTTCATCAGCATGATTGAGCAACTCTTGCGGCGATGCTTGGCCGTCGATTAAGGCCACGCCAATGGAAACGCCCAAGTCGAAACTGCGGCCGCCTTCGCGGAATGAATATCCGGCGATACATTTCCGAATTTTTTCGGCCACGCGT
>JALYIF010000077.1 GCA_030775925.1 Vulcanimicrobiota bacterium
GGCAACCACATGCAAAGGTAAGGCTGCGCATCTCTACCCGTTCTCCAGCGGGTACGACGGACTCGTCGCGACCGGTGCAGCGGCTAGCCGCAGCGACGGCTACCTCGCCGACGTCATCACCTTACAAGGCGTTCGTAGCTACGATCCCAACGCCGGGCAGTGGACGACGCCCGATGCGTATGTGGGCGACGTGCACGACCCGATGACGCAAAGACCGTTCATGTGGAATAAGAATAATCCGTTCCGGTATGCCGACGCATCCGGCTACGATACTGGGTGTCACACCTTAATGTGTTCTGCTGACGGGACGGCACTTGCGATGGGCGCTGACGACGGGTTTGGTGTCCCGGGCGAGCCACCGGACGAACGAGCCGACGCCCATGGCGGGAACATGCAAAGCGATATAGAATCTGCCTTGACATTGACCTACGCAAAATCGCGCAACGTCGTCAAAGATGGGATCTGGCCAACTCAACAGATGGCTTACGACCTAAGCGGCTTTCTTGAAGGTGCTGGCTATCGAACATCAACCTTTTCGGTCAAGGATGGAGCTGGCGTCAAGGTAAATAACTTCGAGTTCCAGCAGACAGCATTTGTGACCTTCGGTAAACGGGGGACGGCCGAGCAACAGATGCATGGCGCTAATGGGCTGCTTCCCAATCGCGCGCGGGCGTACTATTGGAACGGCTCTCGAGACGGGAGTGGCCAACTCTTCTGGCGCCAGTATGGTTGGCCACGCGATCACTGGTTACCGGTCGATTTCGCAAATCCATACTTGAAAGGCTAAGATACACAATGCTGAGCCCCAGATGGCGTCCAACGCTGGCAATGTTAACCGTTATGGCGATCTGTTTCTCACTGCATCGTGCCGACGCAGCAATCAGCTCAGACGCCGGCGTTGGCTACAGGGCGTGGCGCGCATCGTCTGTACAGTCGAGACGGTTCGTCCTATTGATAGCAATCGATTCAGTGGCGTTTGGGTGGTACAGCGGCCTACAAGCCGGGCGGACGAGTGCAGAGCGAGTCATGCTGACAGCAAACACCCCCGAATCGATTTCACTATTGCAGAAAGTTGCGCACTTACCAGACGTCAAGCCGCCAACATTTTCACGTCCCGTCGACTATTATCGGAAGAGAATTGATCGCTTGTATGCAACTTCGCGCCGCGCTCGGGGCCTGGGCGTTGGACCGCTGCTGCTTTGCCTTGCTGATGTTCCAGTTCGACCCTGCAATCAAGTGCAATGAAGGGTGCGAGCCGGCAGGTGAGATTCATCGAGTTTCGTCGTCCTTGACCCGAAACCAAAATCTAGATCGGATAGAACCGTGAACTTCGGCTTCAGCGGCATTCAGTCGCCGCCGGGGCGTAGGCTGCTAGGTTACGTTCCCCAAAGTTGAGTGCGGACGAAACTCATTGTAGTCGTATCGCCAAATCCGAGCTGCACTTGGGACCTCTGCGAGGGTGTCAAAGTACGACGGATTGAGGAACTGGGCTCGCATGCGGCCGTCGAACGATTCCGCGAACGCGTTGTCGGCTGGCTTTCGGGCCTCGAGAACTCAAGCTGGACGTGATTCCAGAATGCCGATTGGTCCATTGCCTCGGTAACAAACCTAGTGCCGTGGTCGCAACCTATCGAGGCCGGCGTACCGGGCTGCGTCGAGAGATTTGCGAGGACACGCGCCACGTCGGGGAACCGGAAGGTATATGCGACGAAAAGCAGAACGCATTCGCGCGAGAACACCTCGACGATCGTGACAAGCCGGACCTTCGTATTAGTCGGCGCTCCGATCGTGCAAATCGCCCGTGGCCTACACTTCAGTTGGTCGCGTCGGTACGAGCGCTTTTGTGGTCGAGTATTTGTTACCTACCGCTACTTCAATCTGGATAAGGTGCTAATGAGGGGTTCAAGAACTATGAGTTGGTCGCTATACCGTTTGGCTTGACGCGTTTTGGTAAGGAATAGACATGCGCGTTTTCTTGGGTATCGCTTCCGGCGCGCCTGGCATCATGCTGCGGTTTAACGGCACAGCAGACGACTGGAAGAATATTGACCTAGCAACGAACCGTTACGTGCTGACTGGCTGGCGCGATTCCTTACTTGCCATGACAGGCTACAAGAGCCGATACCTTCCCTTTGAATTTTGCAGGCGGCTTGCCTGGTACCTCGGCAACGACTCCGGGGTATTTCAAGGCTGTGTGCTCCATTTGACGGCGCAAAGCGCCGGCTGTGCGGGGTACGATGATACGAACCTCGAGACGACCGTCCCGCAGTCGAGCCAGGTTGAGCAGACCTGGATGCACGCCGATGACGATACGACCATCTACTTTCCGCGGTCGATCGATGACATGTGCTCAATTCTTAATGAAGACTGGAACGATGCAATCATTTACTTAGGGTCGCGGTTCACCGAAGAGCAGATCGTCGGCGTGCTCAAAGAATCCGAGGCCGGCGCCAAAACGCCTGAGTTATGTTGCAAACACGGCATCAGCCCGGCGACGTTCTATAAGTGGAAGTCGAAGTTCGGTGGCCTTGAGGTCAGCGACGTCGCCAAGATGCGAGGGCTTGAGGACGAGAATCGCCGACTAAAACGGCTGCTCGCGGACTCGGCGCTTGAGATCGACGCGCTGAAATTGATCGCCTCGGGAAACTTCTGACGCCCGCGCAGCGGCGACGAGCTGCTCGGGCGGTGATGGACAAGGTCGGGCTGAGCCAAACGAAAGCCTGCGCCGTCGCAACTTGCAATCGAAAGACGTTTCGGCGCGTCCTGCGACGCCCCGATGACGGACCGCTTCTTGAACGGCTTCGAGAGCTCGCCGCAGAACGCCGGCGCTTTGGGTATCGGCGGCTCGACATATTTCTGCGCAGGGATGGAATCGTTGCCAATCACAAGCGGATCTACCGCGTGTACGCCGAGGCCAACTTGCAAGTACGCAAGCGTTTAAAGCGCCGAGTTGCATTAGGCCGCGGCGACGTTCCGCCAGCGATCT
>JALYIF010000078.1 GCA_030775925.1 Vulcanimicrobiota bacterium
TGGATCCTCGAAGGCAATCCAGAAGCGCGCAACAAGTTTCTCTTCAGCAGCGCTGACGGGACCGCGACCACGTGGCTATGGGATTGCACTGCCGGAAAGTTCAATTGGTTCTACGACATCGACGAAACGGTGTATCTGATCGAAGGAACCGTTATCATCAAGGATCACGCAGGTGGGATTTCCCAAGTAAATGCGGGCGAAACAATTTTTTTCCCGGCTGGCTCGAGCGCCGAGTGGACTGTCCCAGAATACGTACGAAAGTTCGCTATCCTCCGGACGCCGCTGCCGCGGCAAGTTCAATTTGCAAAGCGCGTATATCGATCGTTAAAACGGCTCGCGGGTCGCGGCGGCGACAAAGATGCGGTTCCTAAGATGTTTCAAAGCGGCTGAGCGGAGCGTTCGCCCAGGCGGTAATGCCGACGCTGAAACGCTGAAACCATTATGGGTGCACAGGGGTCACATCCTGTCAACTATTTTTCAAACACTCGCCGGTCTTGTTATTTGTTGGCTGCTATAAAAAGTTCCGCCAACTTGTCCGCTTCAACATCGACTGAATGGCGTGCGATCACGCGGCTGTATCCAGCATCGCCAAACCTGCGCAGGTCTTCGATTGACGTCGATAAGCAGGACTCCAAAGCTTTAGTCAAGTCTTCCAGTGACCCGGCAGGGAATAACCAACCGTTCTCGCCAGAGCGGACCAATTCAGGGATTCCGGCTATATAGGTCGTGAGCACCGGTCTGCGCAGCGCCATCGCTTCCATTATGACCACAGGTAGGCCCTCGCTAAAGCTAGCCAGTACTAGCGCACGGGCGCGCACGATCTCTTCGCGAACATCTTTGTTGCTAATCCAGCCGGTAATGCGCACCTGCTCTCCAAGCTGGTGCTTTGCAATAAGTTTCTCCAACTCCCCCCGTAGCGGGCCATCGCCAACCAGCACTAGTTCGATCGGAATATCTTTTGCGACCATGCGCGCGACGGCTTCTAGGAGCAGCATCTGTCCCTTCTCTTCGCTAAGACGTCCGACGCAAACGAAACGTGGCGTGTCCGGCACCGGTACCGGAGCCATGTCGAAAAATATCTTTTCCAGTCCGCAGTGGATGACATGCACTTTGGGCCAATCCCGGTACGGTAACCTAAGGTACAGTTGACTCCGCCCGTAGCTGCTGATCGCCACGGCGAACGCGGATCGGCGAATTTTCTGTGGCAACCCCATGGGCCCTAGGAATTCTTCGGGGCCATGCACGGTAAAGCTGAAAGGGGGGCCGCCAAGCGCATGGGTTAACATCGCCACTTCGGTGGAATTCGTCCCGAAGTGAGCATGGATGTGATGCGCACCGTACTTCCTCAACCAGGATAGAACCACACAGGCTTCGGCGAGATACGCTATGTGATAGACCAATGGGCGCTGCCGGGACGCTTTCGACATTTGCAACGCTAGTGCGACAGCCGCAAAGAAACGCATCGGCGATTTCAGCAAGCAGCGCAACGCCGGCAATACCAATGCGGCAGAGCCGTTTCGCAAAATGTATCGCGTGCGATCTCGCTCGGTCCGATCTTCCTCGTCAGGCACAGGCGTGTCCCAACCACGCAAGGCCACCCGTTGCACGTCAAAACCCCGACGCTCCAACGCCAAAATTTCACGCCTAATGAAGGTATGACTGACTTTTGGATACTGATTTACGAAATAAGCGATCTTCAAGCGAGCCAGCTAAATGCGATCATTGAAAGAGGGAGAGAGTCATGATAATAGCAGAGCCCCTGATGCCTCACTTTCCTATTGCGTTGATCGCATCTACCCGCTTTTGAAACTCACCCTCGAACGTGTGTTGCTTTGCGAACTCCAATGCTCGCACGGACATACTATCTACTTCCTTGCCTTTCACAAGTCTCACAATGTCATCGACCACCTTGCTAGGTTTGCCCATTGGCGAGGCGTATCCGGCGCCCGATGCGGCGAGAAGTCCGTGCCACATGCGATTGTTATAACCGACGATCGGTAAGCCCGCACCAAGAGATTCAACATACGTGCATGAGGGATCGCTTTGAATGTGGCAACAGACGAACACGTCGAATGTCCGAGATAGCTTTACCAAATCCGGATAAGGAATCGCATCATGTATATACACGCGCGAGTCGGTCGCGATAGCTTGCATTTGCGTCTTCTGGCTTCCTTGACCATAGCAGTGCATTTCAATGTTCAATCCACGTTTCAGGCACTCCATCCCTACCTTAACCGCGTCCACTGCACCTTTTAGCGGCTCGTATCTCCCCGAGTACAGCAGCCTCAGTGGCCTATCGTAGCGATCGGCCGAGCGCAACTCCATTTCATTTCTGCCGACGAGCATGTTCGCTGACATGCGGGAATCCAAGTAGAGAAGCCGATTCTTGTTATAAAACTTTGTCGCTTCGTAAATCGGATAACCGTTACAATGCAACGAGTGAGCATGTCGCATTTCTGCAGTACTGTGAAGATAATGCAAGGCGCTACGGGCGCGCCTGATGTTTTTTCGAATCACATTGCGAACTTTGCTTGAATTCTCGGTCATTTGTGTTTGCAAGTCGTACTCAAGCATCATGATGTAGGGAACGTTCATTTCGCGTGCAATCGTCGCACCGTCTAGATAATTTTCGTATCCATATACCAGCCCCGCACCTCCAATTAGATCGGGAATTTCGGCAGGTGTCGTAGATATCCGATAAGGTAACGTCGCAGTAGGTACCTCAATCGCGTCCATGATCAATTGACCGCTTTGCAACGGTGGATTGACGGCCACTATTGGGGAATGAATCAGGTCGGCGTATCGCAGCATCCCGATGTGGAATTTGCGGTCCACTATCAGTAGGCCATCTCGAAGAGCCGCCGGATTTGCATGAATCATTACTAAGTTCATTCTTTGAGCGCCCTCGATTGATCCGGGCTGAGCAGGCGCGACCTGCATTTATGCTGAACGTGCAAGTGAACTAGCTACGGCTTGAGTCCGTAGATATCGAGCTCACCGGAGATGCTGGTGGTGCCGACGCCGGTGTTGTTGCCGCGTGTACCGACATAGACTTTGCCGTTGGCGATGGTGGGGACCGCAAACTTGACGGCGAAGCCTGCCGCATCGGCCGCCACTTTGGAACTGTTCCAGAGCTCGGTGGCCAGATTGGTGGCGTCGTAGGCATAGAGCACCGCTGGGCCGCATCCGGGGGACT
>JALYIF010000079.1 GCA_030775925.1 Vulcanimicrobiota bacterium
TCCCACAATGGCTCGGCCTGGCTCGAGTCCGATTTTTGGTAAGCTCACATGCAAACGGTTCGCATGTTCGCTAGCGGCCGATGCAATCGCAGCAATCGTGCCAGGAATATCGAGATGTTCGGTCTGCTGGGGTCCGGTCTCAATGCCGAACCCGCCACCAACGATTAATTCCGCGACCGGCAACGACCAGGCCGTAAATTGTGCAGCCACTTCCATGAGTTTGTGAACGTTGGCAACAAAGGCGGCCGCTTCGTAAATTTGCGAGCCGATATGCGAATGCAATCCCAGAAATATCATACTGGAATTGTTTTGTAGGATCTCGGCCGCGGCCGCAAAATCGTGCGCCGCTATTCCAAACTTGGTGTCGTCCCCGCCAGTTTGCACGAAAGCGTGGGTGTGGGCTTCGATTCCCGTATTGATGCGCAGAAGAATTGGAACCGGCGAAGCGGCGCTTGCTATGCGTCCTAGTTCAGCTAATTCATCGAGATTGTCCACAATCGTGCGCGCAACGCGACCTCGTGCGGCTGCTGCCAATTCCTGCGATGTCTTGCCGCACCCATGCAAGCTCAAACGAGATGCGCTAAACCCGGCACGTTCCGCAGTTACCAGCTCTCCGAGCGAACAGACATCGATGCGTAGCGGTGTTGTTTCAATGGTGCGCGCCAGGCCGATGAGCAGCAACGCCTTTGCGGCATAGGCGACCTCAATGCCATGCGGCTTCGCCGCCTCCGTGAATTCCGCGATGGCCGCCTCCAGAACGCCTCCGTCCAAGATCAAAGCCGGAGTGCCATAGGCCTGGGCAATTTCGCCGACCCGAACGCCGCCGATCACCAGGGCGCCGTCCCCCCGGACATGCCCCGGGGCAAGGTCGCCGCGCCAGCGGAGCTGGCGGCTCTCCGTTTCCAACATCATCTTAGAGTTGGATTTTGGGCTTGGAAAGTACTTCGCTTCAAGCGAGCGAGCGTCAGGCCGGGGAGCGCGACTGGCCAATCGCGAAGGCTACCTCATGTTCGGTCCGCCTTTTGGCCTCGAGCAGGTTTTCACGCATCTGCCTGTCTCGGTTTGGACTACGGATGGCGACCTCCGCATCACCTACGTTGCGGACCCGGCGCGGGCCCTCGGCTTGCGCGAAGGCGACGTTGTCGGCCAAACGGCGATCAATTCCGTTTTAGATAACCGCACGAATCCGGCAATTCTTGATGCTTTCGCACGCGCCAAACGCGGCGAACGCGCGTCGTTCCGAACGAAATATCGCGAGCACTGGTATCACGCCCGCATCGAACCGTTGCGGGACGAAACCGACCGGATCGTCGGTACGGTCGGCGCGGCCCTTGATGTTACGGCCGACACGCCGCGCGCCAGCGGCTACCGAGCCACCGATTCGGCGCTCGCCGTCGCGCAACGCTTGGCCGGCGTCGGAAGCTGGCGTTTAGACTACGTCACGCGCGAGGTGACTGTAACGCCAGAGTACGAAGCGATGACTGGTCGCTCATTTCCGAATCCGACGACGTTTGATGCCGTCTTTGATACGATTTATGCCGAGGACCGCGCGCCTTTTCTGAGCGCTTTCGAAGAATCGCGGTCGACCCGCATGCCCTACGATATCCAGCATCGGATCGTGCGAGAAGATGGCGCACTTCGTGACGTGCGCGCGCGCGGTACATTCGCTTTTGACGGTGACGATCCCAAATCAGTCGTCGGGACCATCTTGGATATTACCGATCAAATGGCGCTGGATCGCGTGCTCTCCCAGATGACCTATCATGACTCACTCACGGGATTGCCGAACGAAGCCTTGTTGCGCGATCGCCTGACGCGCGCCATTTCCCGTGCGCAACGATCGAACTCGATGGTCGCCTTGCTGGCGGTTGAAGCGGACCGCTTTGGAGACATCAACGATACACTCGGCCTTGCGGTCGCCGACCAATTTTTGCTTGAAATATCGAAGCGCCTGGGCGAAGTTATGCGTCCTTCCGATACCGTCGCACGACGCGGCGGCAACGAGTTCATCGTTATTTTGCCGGACATTCGCGAGCCGTCCCAAGTTTCGTCGGTGTTACGGCGCCTGCGTACATCCTTACGCAAGCCACTGCTAACTGAAGGACGCGAAATGCTCGTAACGGTTAGTGTGGGAATCGCCATTTTCCCAAGTGACGGGCATGAGACCGAAACACTGCTTCGGTGTGGAATCTCGGCGATGCATCGTTCCCAGGAAGATGCTCCTGACGGTTTCCGCTACTATTCCGATACCATGCATAATGCCGTTGTGAACCGTTTGCAATTAGATCAGCGGTTGCGCGTTGCGATCGAAGAGCGCCGGATGGATGTCGGCTATCAACCAATGATTGATATTGTTTCGGGCAAGCTTTGGGGCTTCGAAGCCCTGCTGCGTTGGCCCGGCACCGATGAAAGCGCGATCGAACCAAAGACCTTTATACCCTTAGCCGAGGATAACGGGTTGATCGCCGCGCTCGGCGAGCACGTTTTACGAACCGCGCTCGATGACATGATGGCGCTTGCCGAGAAGACCGGGTTGCCGGTGCGGATCGGGATCAACGTATCACCGCGACAGTTCGTTGATCCCGGATTTCCAGCCGTTCTCAAAAACATCATCATCGCGAGCAAAATGGATCCCAGCCTCCTGGAGCTTGAAATCACTGAGTCCGCGCTGATAAAAAATATGGAAGTTACTGCGAGCAACTTGCGCC
>JALYIF010000080.1 GCA_030775925.1 Vulcanimicrobiota bacterium
CGTTCATGAAGCGAAAACGCCTCGCGTAACAGTGAGAGCATCCCCAGGCCCAGCAAGTCGATTTTGATCAGGCCTAAATCTAGAAGATCGTCTTTATCCCACTGAATAATCGTACGGTCGCGCATCGAGGCCCATTCCACCGGGGCAACACGAATGAGTGCGTCGCGCGTGATGACCATTCCACCGGAGTGAATGCCCATATGCCGCGGAAAGCCGTCGATGCGCCGGCAAAAGGCAAAGAGCCATTCTCCAAGCTGCCCTTCGATTGCCGATGGAACGTGCGGATCTGGATCGTCTCCAAAATCTTTAGCTCGAAATCCGTAGAGGCGACGGGCCACACCAGCGGGGTCCTCCAGACGCGACGCGCGCTGCATCGAGCCCGCATCGAGATCGCGCCGCTTTTCAACGGATACGGGCAAATTTTTGCGCGCCGTATCATCGACGCCCGTTGCTCCAGCGAGCGATTCGCGAGCATCGAACTCTTCAACGACTTTATCCACTTGCGCGAGCGATAGACCTAAGGCTTTGCCCACGTCCCGAATCGCCGAGCGCGTCCGGTAGGTGATGACTTCGGCAGCCATGGCCGCGTGCGCGCGACCATAGCGGTCGTAGATATACTGAATGACTTTTTCGCGATCTTGGTGCGCGAAATCGATATCGATATCGGGGATTTCATGGCGTTCTTCTGAGAGAAAGCGCTCGAACAGCAAGTTCCCGCCGATCGGATCCACCGCCGTAATGCCAAGCGCGTAACATACGGCGGAGTTTGCAGCCGAACCACGCCCTTGGCACAACACGCCAAGTTCAATCGCTGCGCGTACGATATCCCAAACGATCAGGAAGTAGCCTGCCAAATCCATGCGCGCGATGATTCCAAGCTCGTACTCCAGCTGTCGTTCAACCTTACTTTCTAACAACGCACCGTAGCGCTCGACGGCTCCGGCATAGACTAACATGCGGAGATAACTTTGGCGGCTGTGATATCCGGCTGGAATGGGAAAGAGCGGGAACTGTCCATCCAGACGGTCGAGACGAAATTGGCAACGCTCGGCGATCAAGAGCGTGTTGGAGATGGCCTGCGGATACGGAGAGAAAATGCGAGCCATCATTTGCGGCGTTTTTAAAAAATGCTCGCCGTTGGGGCGCAACAGTAAATCCGCTTGCGCTCGCGCCAGAGTGGTTTTATGTTTCACGGACAGCAAAATGTCGGCCAGATGCGCATCGTCTTTGCCCGCGTACACCACACCGTTGGTGGCAACGACGGGGAGATGCGCAGCGCGCGCAAGGTCGAGTTGAAGATTGACCAACTCTGCATCTTGCGGCCGCAGATGATGCTGCAACTCTACATAGTAACGGTCCCCGAAGAGATCACGGTAATTCGAAGCCCATTTTAACGCGTCCGGACGATCGCCACGCAGAAGCGCGCGCTCGACCGGGCCATACCGGCTTGCGGAGAGCGCCGTCAACCCGGCGGTGCGCCCTTGAAAATCCTCAAGTCGCAAACGCGCATCGGCCTTACTCCCGCGCATCTGCGCGATAGAGATCAGTTCGACGAGGTTGGCATAGCCGGCATCGTCTTCTACCAGGAGCACCACCCGGGGCCGGGTATGCGACTCGCCTTCATCATCGAAGGTGAGTTCCGCACCACAAATTGCAGCGACGGGGAGCGGTTTTGTGGCTTTGCAAAACCGGACCGCACCGTAGAGTCCGTCCCGATCCGTGAGGGCGATCGCCTTTAGCCCGAGTGCAGCGGCCTGCTGCGCCAGTTCTTCGGGGTGCGATCCGCCTTCCAAAAATGTGAAATTGGACCAGGAGTGGAGTTCGGCGTAGGCCATGTGGGGTTGCCATCATAATCGAACATATGTTCGATGTCAAGCAGGGGCGAGGAGAACGCTGCCGCAGCCGCACAATCTCCGGCTATGTTCGCCTTCCGGCTGCTTTGGATCGCCCTTGCCACGCTCGTGCTTTGCATGACTCCCGCCACTGCGGCCACTGGGACTGCGCCCTGGTTTCCCAGCCTCCTCTGCCCGGCGTTCAAGGACGGTCATACATCCCCACCGGTCATAAAAACAGATCCCGAACACCTGGAGCACCTACTCGATTTCGTACTCGGGAAACGCCACACGGTCTATGACAAACAGCACGGCATCGCCCTTCAGAACGATGGCAACGATACATGGGGAGCATGGATCCTCCGGAAGACGAGCGCTCCGCCACCGGCAATGGGTATTCTGACTGCAGATCTCTCACGCGTGCAAACAACGCACGGTGCACACATTGGCATGTCCGCTTCGGCGTTGCGCCAGAAATTCGGTAAGCCGTTAGTCCTTGCCGGATGTGGTATGGTGCGGTACGTCTACACCACCGATCGCGAAATCGGTAACTCGATTGAATTTACGCTAAAGAACGATCAGGTGATCGAAATCTTTTTCACCTACGGCGATTAACCCGTTTAGCGGCCTACGGCATCTTCGTCCTTGCGGAATTTTTCCGCAAAGGGCGGGTACATGACGCGGTTGTAAAATGCCGACAGGCCGGCTGCGATTGGACCGGTCTTTCGCCCTTCATCTGCATCGAACATAAAGAATACCGGACCATAGATCAGCACCATTTTGGTGCTGAAGGCAGCAATCTGTCCGGGCGATCTTCCACTACGTTCAACGAGCGTACGCGCGACCACAGCGTCGCTGGGCTCAGCGCGTACCAGCGCATCGACTTCCGAGGCCTTGCAATTCAATACTTTAAAAACCCGCGAGTCCATGTAGTCGTTGTCTCCATACATGTACTCGCCGATCGGCAAGCCGCTCACATGACGTCGCGCTTTGTCGATGACCCGCCCTAAAAAGACGCAATTCTCCAAGCGCTCAAAGGGCGAACGCGGAACCCACGGTTGTGCAGAAGTCGTCATGGTTTGAGGTTTTGGAGCCCGGCGAATTTTCCATCTTTGCTATACACGACGTTCGGATTTTATCCGAATGATTCGGGGAGCGTGGTGGCCTCAGCGCGCTGCTTCAGAAAGCGGCGCTCCATTGGATTGCGCGCGAGGCCAGCGGCGGCTGTAAAATGCTCTCGCGCAGCTTCCATCCGCCCAGCACGCAATTCTAGTTCGCCCAAGGCAGCGGGGAAAAATGGGTACGACGCGAGTTCAGAGCTTTCTGCAATTGCATTGATCTCTTTAATGCCTGCCTCGGGACCGTTCTGCTGTGCGATCGCGATTGCGCGGTTAAGCGCGACTACCGGAGAGGGTCGAACCTTCATGAGCGTGTCATAAAGCCAGATTATTTTGGGCCAATCGGTTTGGCCGGGACTACGGGTGCTTGAATGCACGTACGCGATGGCGGCTTCGATATGATATTCGCTTAGCTCGAAGCCACTCGCGGCTTGGTCGAGCATCGCGCGACCTTTTG
The DNA here is from genome assembly GCA_030775925.1 of Vulcanimicrobiota bacterium. GTDB lineage: Bacteria > Vulcanimicrobiota > Vulcanimicrobiia > Vulcanimicrobiales > Vulcanimicrobiaceae > JACRUB01. The sequence continues at coordinate 3,408 of JALYIF010000080.1, forward strand.
CAATGAGCATGTCGTCCCATAGGTTGCGATCCTGGTCGGCAAGTGCGATAAAGTCGCCTCCGCCGCTTACACGCGCCGGCAGCCGTGCCGCGTGTAGATACATCATCGCGCACAAAGCAAATGACTCCGGTGATGCGACCGGTGGAT
>JALYIF010000081.1 GCA_030775925.1 Vulcanimicrobiota bacterium
CAGGCGACCGCGATTAATAACGTGTCATGCTGAGCCCGTCGAAGCATGGCTAACCCCCCTTCGCAAGCTTAGGGCGACACAAAAATAGCGAGCACAGCGTGACCCTTCGACAAGCTCAGGGCAGGCTGACTTCAGGATTAGCCTGGTAGCGCGGCGAGGGCTTCTTTGAAGGTGTGAACTGGGATGATTTTTATGTCGCGTGTGTTGGCGATCTCTTGGTAATTTTCTTTCGGTACGAAAAATATTTGCGCCCCCGCTCTGCGCGCCGCGATAAGTTTTTGCGGAGCGCCGTCAATTGGGCCCACGATGCCCTCGTACGAGAGCGTTCCGGTACCCGCGATTTTCTGAACGCCTAACTTGTTTGCGGGAACGAGAGTGCGGAAAATGTCCATTGCAAACATCAATCCACCCGAACTGCCTGCAACATTGAACGGTTTAAATCGCACGTCGACTGGCAGATGTGGCGGCCTAAACCGCGCGATAAGAAAAACGCCCAGACGTGTTTTGCCTTTATACTGCATCGTGGGAACACGGCCGCTCTGAATTTTCCCGCCTCGTTCAAACTGAACGTCGATCTTTGCACCCGGACGCACGTGAAAGAGCGCATCCTGTACGTTCATCGTGGTCGCAACAATATGGCCATTGACGCTGCGTAAGATATCGCCGGCTCGCAAGATGCGGGGTGCTCCGGATGTTGCTTCAAATCGCACGATGGCAATTTGCGATACGGGGATGCCGACCGGCAGATGCGCGGCGCGTTCGGCAACGACCGCAGCAATCGACTGGCTTTCATCCATCGACCGCTTCATGATCTCATCAAACTCGCGCACCGAGATGCCCTGGGGGATCACTTCTTCGGTTCGCAACATACGCGTGCCCGGTATGAATTTCTCCAAGAGCAAAATTGGGGCCACGCGTTCTTGGAGCGTCACATCGGTCATGAAGTAGCGCTCGACGGGCGCACTCCGGCCGGCGACCGTAAGCACATCGCGCACATCGATCGCGCTTCCCGGCAAGATCAGCGAATAGGGAGTCGGCGCAAATAAGAGGATGGCCGCCAAACTGGCGGCCACCACATAGGAGAGGGCACGTATGCGCGGAGGCTTCCGCATCTTTGCTGCCTACTTCTTAACGAGTTCGACCGATTCGAGGGCGGTTGTCTCATCGGCAGCCTGGGCATCGAACGCCATGCGTTTGTTCTTTGCCGCCGCATCCGCCAAGGGCGACGATGCCGGTGCTGCGGTCGTGGCATTGGCGGGCGCCTTGGCAACCAGTGCCTCGCGGCCTTTACGCACCGAACCGATCGCATTGGTCAGGCGGCCCTCAAGCTCGACCAAGACCTGCGCTGCATAGTGGTCCGCGCCTTCCCGAATCTTGCGAGCGCGTTCTTCGGCCTCGCGCAGAACCGTTTCGGCGGTAATCCGGGCTCGCTGCACGATCTCGTTTTGATCGACGAGTTGCTCGTGCGTTTGACTGGCCTCGGTCACGATGGATTGCGCCTTCTCTTGAGCGACACGAATCATGCGATCTTGGTCTTTGGCAATAATCTTGGCGCGACCGACTTCCTCGGGCAGTGTGGAACGGATTTTCTCGACAAACTCAATAAGGCGCTCTTCACTGAGAACGCGGTATCCCGCGGGCAGCCAGGTCCCTTCGTGGACGTAGGCTTCGAGTTTATCTAACACGCGATAGACGGACATGTGGTTACCTCCGTTACGATGAGCTGCGAAGAACTTCGCGCCGGCGCGACATGAAACGCATGACGGGATCGGGCACGAGCGCCCCGACATCTCCGCCGAGAAAAAATACTTCTTTGACAATACTGGAACTGACGAACGAATACTTCTGATCCGACATCAAAAACATGGTATCGACATCCGATAGCGCCCGGTTCATAAGCGCAGTCGACATCTCACTCTCGAAGTCCGAAACCACGCGCAAGCCCTTGATAATGACATCCGCGTGCTTCTCTTTGGCATAATCGGCAAGCAGGCCGCGGAAATGCTCGACCCGGACATTAGGGAGATGCTTGACGCACTCATTAATCATGGCCTTGCGTTCGTCCAGGGTGAACATCGGTTCGCGCTTCTGAGGATTCACAACAACCGCGACGGTAAGTTCGGCGAAAATTTTTGATGCTCGTACGATGACGTCGAGGTGGCCGTTGGTCGGCGGGTCGAAGGAGCCGGGGTAAATGGCCTTAGGCGCGCGGTTGGCACCATTAGTGTTCAACGCGAACCGCCCGGCTGCGGTGAAAAGAACGCCAGCGCCACATCGCCATAGACTTCTTCGCGCGTCGAGCGGTACCCCGGTATTTCGGGAAGAATCGTGCGCGCGCTGTGCTCGAAGATCACAATCGCCGACTCCGCTAACAACTCGCGTTCGCGAAGGAGCTCGAACATCTTGAGCGGGGGTTCGTGCGCGTACGGTGGGTCGGCAAATACGATATCGAACTTGCCCTCCAGCCGGTAGAGCGCTCGGTCGACCGGCGCGGCAACGACCGTGTGCTGCTTACCGATGCCCAATTCTTCAGCGGCATCGCGAATTGCATGCGCGGTTTCGCGATGGGCCTCCACGCTTACCACGTCCTTGGCACCCCGGGAAAGCGCCTCGAAGCCAATGGCACCTGTCCCGGAAAATAGATCCAGGAAGCGCGATCCTTCGATGGTCGGAGCCAAGATTGAAAAGAGGGCTTCCTTCACCCGCCCAGGCGTCGGCCGGACGCTTTCGCCCTTGGGTGAACTGACCTTACGACTCCGCAAATTTCCCCCAGTGATTTTCAACTAAAAGCCAATTGGCTCAATCGGTTCGGCAACCCGGTCAATCCACGACCGGTCACCCAGCCATTCCCAACGGATCGTCGAGTATGGAACGGTCCCATATGACAACAGCCGGTCGTGGAACGAGCGCAGCGTGAAGTTTTTACCCTCGCGGTCTTTGACGAGGCCTAGGAG
>JALYIF010000082.1 GCA_030775925.1 Vulcanimicrobiota bacterium
ATACAGGCCCTTTACAAGCCCGATATTTGTCGCAAGTATGACGTCTTACGATGTCCAAATGGTTTCCCTAATTGTTCCGCCGAAACACTGTTTTATGCCCACGCTGCAATCGATCGCTGCGGTGCACTCAACTTGCGTGCTTGACCGAACCGAGCTTGCGCCAGGAGTTGTACTCCTTGGTTTACACGCGCCGGAACTCGTACGTGTGACGAAACCGGGTCACTTCGTGATGGTAAAACCGCCGAATGGCGAGCGCGCGGCGGTTGCGCTCGGCGTCTATGAAGCGCAAGGTGATCGTGCCAGTATCATGTTTGTGGCATGCGGTTCTCGTACGCGCGAGCTTGCTGCGGTTGCTGTGGGGCAAACACTCGAACTCTTCGGCCCGCTCGGCAATGGATTCACCTTACCGGAAAATCTCCAAAATGTAGCCATCGTCGCCGGCGGCGTGGGAATCGCTTCGGTCTTGTTGCCGGCGCAGGCACTTGTGGCGGCGGGATGCCGCGTGCGACTCTTTTACGGCGCTCGTACCGCTGAGCTGTTGGTCGATGCGCACAAATTCGAGCGGTCCGGTTGCGAAGTACGTACTGCTACTGACGATGGAAGCGCCGGCCATCACGGGTACGTTACCGACCTTCTTCGCAGCGCAGCCGACAAACCAGAACTCATTTTGGCCTGCGGTCCATCACCGATGCTTCGCGCGGTGAGCAAAGTCGCGCGCGAGATCGACGTTCGCGCCCAGCTTTCGCTAGAAGAGACGTTTGCGTGCGGCGTCGGCGCGTGCTGGGGTTGCGTTGTGCCACTCGATCGTGCGAGCCAACAGGCGCCGGGCTTTCCATTGCTTTCAACCGATGGGAATCGTCATGCATCCGTCTACGCGCGGATTTGCAAAGAAGGCCCCGTGTTCTGGGCGCATGAGTTGCGGTGGTGAGTATGTCCACCTCCGCCGATAGCGCTTCGGGCGTCGATTTATCAACCACGATCGGTAAGCTCGAGCTTCCTTTCCCGACGCTGATGGGTAGTGGCTGCTACGGATCGGGCGAGGAATACAGCGCGTTTATCGATCTCTCGCAGATCGGCGGCGTGGTTCTTAAAAGTGTTACGCGGATGCCACGGTTAGGAAATGCAACGCCGCGCCTGGTCCCAACGCCTGCGGGCATGCTAAACGCTATCGGACTGCAGAATCCCGGCATCGACCACTACCTGGAACACGAGGTTGCCAAATTCGCCGGCCGGCCCTGCGCGATTATCGGCAGCGTTGCCGGATTTTCGGTTGACGACTACGGGTATGTGACGCAAAAGCTCGCCGCGCGCGCTGAAATCAAGGCTATTGAGATCAATATCTCGTGCCCGAATGTGGCTGCCGAGGGCGAGACATTTGCTTGCGATCCGCAACTTACGGCTAAGGTGGTCGCGCTGGCGCGCAGCGTCACCGATAAGACCTTGATCGTCAAGCTTTCACCCAACGTCACGAACATTGCGCTCATCGCTGCGGAGGCGCAAGCCGCGGGTGCCGATGCACTCGCGGTGATCAACACCGTGCGTGGCATGGCCATAGATGTGCATGCGTGGAAACCGCGCCTCGGAAACGTAACCGGCGGGCTCTCAGGGCCCGCAATCCGTCCGATTGCCGTACTTGCCGTCTATGAGGTCGCGCGCGCGGTTACGATTCCGATTATTGGCCAGGGCGGGATCGAAACACTCACCGATGCACTCGAGTTTTTCTTGGCCGGCGCGACGGCAATTTCGATTGGTACTGCCAATTTTACCGATCCGCGCGTTCCGCTTCAAATCACGAGCGGCCTGACAAGCTACTTGCGCGAGCGCAACCTCACGCATTTGCACCAGATAATCGGCAAAGCCAATATCGGTTTTGCAAGCCCCCATCAATATGAGGGAGACGAAGGATGAAGAGTTGTCCCAACTGATCGTCGCGCTGGACGTGGACACATTTGCGCAGGCTTCCGGCTTGATCGATACCCTTTATGAGCTCGATGTCGTGTTCAAAATTGGCTTGGAGTCGCTCTACGGGTATGGCGAGCACCTTCTCAAATATATGGTCGAGCGGGACGTGCGATATTTTGTGGATGCAAAATTGCATGATATTCCGCGCACGGTCGGTGCTGCCGTAACGGCGCTCGTGCGGCCTGGCATCCACATTATCAACATTCACGCGCAAGGCGGGAACGAGATGATGATTTCGGCGGTCGAGGCAGCCGCACAGCGTGCGGACCAACTCGGAATCACACCACCGCACGTTTTTGCCGTCACAATTCTCACGAGCATTGCCCCCGAAGATCTGCGCGAATTGGGCCTCTCGGGCGGGACGGGAGAAAATGCCATTCGTCTCGCCGCCTTGGCGCGAGATGCCGGTTGCACCGGCGTCGTTTGCAGCGCGCACGAAGTTAAAGATCTCAAACAATTTTTCGGCCATGATTTCCTAACGCTCACACCCGGCATTCGGCCGGCCGGCAGCGACCATGCGGATCAAAAGCGCGTCATGACGCCAGCGCTCGCGGTGCAAGCAGGCTCGGACTATTTGGTAGTCGGCCGTCCCATTACGCAGGCCGCCGATCCGCTGCAAGCCGCACGTAGCATTCTGGATGAAATGCGGGAAGCCAGGGTGAGCGCGTGAGTATCGACCTGGTTGGTGAACTGCAAAGGCGCGGCGCGCTCTTAGACGGACACTTTAAACTGAGTTCGGGCCGGCATAGCAACCGCTTCGTCCAGAAGTTCCGCATTTTAGAAGATCCGAAGCTGGTCGAGATTGTCGCGCGCGAACTCGCGGCGGTTTTTGCCGATACGAAGCCGACCGTGGTGGTG
>JALYIF010000083.1 GCA_030775925.1 Vulcanimicrobiota bacterium
GCCGCACCACGAATTGCGAGTTTTTGTCCAGCGTCCACCCGGTGAAGGCACGGGCAGCTGCTTTCACGTCGTCTTCGGTGTAGTTACCCAGCCCCAGTGCAAACAGCTCCATCACCTCGCGCGCAAAATTTTCATTGGGATGGGCTTTGTAGTTCGAACGGTTGTCTAACCAAACTAACATCGCGGGGCCTCTGGCCACTTCCAACAACAGCGTACGGAAATTTCCTAGTCCCTGCGCAGTGAAGAGATTGATTTGGGCAGCCATCAATGCAGGTGGGACCTTACGCATGCTAGTCGCAAAGTGTCCATGCCAAAATACGGCCATCTTTTGTGAAAACGGATGGTTGCTGCGCAGCAATCGATCGTACCACCACATTTGCGTCGCATGATAGCGGAGCTTCATATCGTACAGCGTGGCGGCACTTGGAAATGACGGCAATTCGACTTCAGGCTGGCCCGGATGGATGCGCGCATTGACGGCGCCCTGCATTCCAAGCGGCTGCAATGTTGCGATGTCGTCCTGAGTCGCCCCAAATCCAGTTCGCCTGGCAAGATGTGCCGCCTGGCGCACGCCAAAAGGACCCGCATAATGGTCCAGCGCCGTCGACGGATCGAGGGTTCCTGGGGGGCGGTAGCCTACTTGAGGATCGGTAGCCGTATTAAGTTTGTTCATTGCCACCGCAAAAAATAGAACGTTCTTTGCTAACAACGCATCCATGCGTTTAATGGTTCAGCCCGTTGCCACTCCAAACATCGAGTGGGCCGGGCGCCACCGATCTGAGAGATCGAGCGCGCCGGGCAGCCGTGCGGCCTGGAGTTCGCTTAAGAATTCTGGAGAGGTCATGCCGCGTGTGGCCCGCTCGCTCGCTGTCACGATAAGGCTTTTGCGTGCTCGGCGCATAGCGTAGACGAAAGCGCGACGTTCTTGCCGATTATACGATTCCCGTGTTTTCGCCCGGAACATATAGTAGGTGAATTTTGCCGTGCGCGAAGCCAGCGCTTCGCCGACGTTCTCTTTCGCAATCATGCCGAGACTCGGGCTGAATAGAAACGCATCGGGCGCATAATAGCGCGGGAACGACCCCGCGCGCGAGTTTGGAATAACCACGTGGTCGAATTCATTGCCCATCGCAGCCGAAATACTCATGAAGCGCACGACTGAAGTGTTCACGTCTTCTTCGCACGCTTCCAAGTCACTCGTAATACGCAGTTGCGCGTAATTCAGGAAATCCGCTAGCGTTCCGCCTTCAGAGCGTTCGTAGTAGTGTTCGATACGCGCAAGAAGGCGGTTGATGTTTTGAATCTGGCAGCGAGCGAGCGCCGAGCCCGGCGGTCCGGCTCCAGCTAATCCCTCGGCAAACACTTTGGCAGCTAACTCGGGCAGGTCGTAGCGCTTTACGTCCTGTGTCCACTGCTCGCGCAGCGCACGAAATTCGAGCAGGCGCTCCAGTGCCATGCTGCTTAAGGCTCGGTCTTGGTCTCCGCGCACGACGTTCCACCCTAAGCGAATGTCTCGCTTGCGATCCCAACGACTCGGCGCTGCGTCGTCTGCTTGCAATTCTTCGAACAATAATGGCTGGCCGTTTTCCGGCTCGCTGCAGAGGGTCACGACGCTGGCGTCCGATAGTGTCCAGGCTCGTCCGGATAGCGTCCGCAAGAGCCACTCGTGTGCGAAGGGATTGTGAATATTCCACAGGAGGGCCAGCGCGTCGAGCGCGTCCCCATTACGGAAGATGTTCACGTCTCCGCTTACCTGAACCTCAACATTTCGCTCAAGCAAGGCTGCCTCATACGGTGCGACGTTTTCTACCGAGCGGAAAAGGACGGCGATTTCTCCGGGCGCGACACCGCTATTAAGCAGATCGACAATGTGCTCAGCAACAAAGGCCGCTTCCGCTCGCTTCGTTGCGGCGCGGAACAAGGTAATGTGTCCGCCTTGTGGGATCGCCGCGACGGCATCTGCGCCCGCGATGTGCCGGGCCGCGCACTCTACAAGCGGAGCACACCGGTACGAACCCTCGAGCTCAACCCGTGTCGCTTGCAACGCGAAAACTTTGTCTGGACGAGCGCCAGAGAATGTGCCCAATGCGCTCGCGGGATCCGCAAAGAACGTTACCCCGGACAGTTCCTCGCCGCGCAAGGCTTGGAGCAGGAGTAATTCACCGCTTGAAAGTTCCTGAGCATCGTCGATGAGCAGCGCGCTGTATCGCGATTCAAAATGTGACCGCAGCTGTGCATCTGACGATAAACGTTTAATCGCGTCCGCAACGGCATCGGCGCCGGTGTAATGTCCCTTGGCGACGAGTAATTCCAGATACGTGCGGTAGAGTTTCTCGAGGACCTTGGCCAAATCGACTTCGCGACGATACTGCCGCTGTAACTCGGCAGCATCGACGTTGAGTGAGTTGCGATAGCTATCCTTGGTGTAGTAGAGCAGATCGGGATGCGCAAAGTTCGGCGGGCGTGCGTAAAATTGCGATGCGCCTTTTAGAGCGGTCTCTAAAAATGTCGCGGGAGCCATCTGCGCATCGCGCAATTTTGAAATTAGGCGGAAAGCCGCTTCCAAGAATCGTTGCGGGGAGCGCAGGCCGGGTACTTCAGGATCGATTTGCGCTTCAATGAATTCTGCCCATTTCATTAAGAAGAGCGGGTCGGCGGCGCGCGCAAAGACGATCGACGCATCAACGTCATCGATGAGATCGATGGAAGGCAACCCCGCGAGTTGCAGGGCGGTTTCCAACACCAGGAATCCCAAATGCTCGACCGTCATGATCTCGACGCCTGGACTGGCTGCGAACTCTTGACGCAGGCGTTGGCATGATGCAATGCGCGGCGCACCAACGAAGATGTTTTGGGCAGCATACAAGCTTTGTGCGCGGGCAAAAAGTGCGGTCGTTTTTCCGCTTCCGGCGGGACCGGTCACAGTAAGCAAGCCCGGCACGGTCGCGGCCGCTGCGGCGGATTGCTGCTCATCGAGCGTATGCACTAGCGAGCGAACCGTTCTTCTGCGGCCGCCGGGCGCTCGGTGCAGGCAGTGGCGTATGCGCAATAGCGACAGGCCGCCGGGTCATCGGTGGCTTCGAAATGATCGAGCGAGCCGGCGGTGAGTTCACTGCAGATCTCGATCATTCGCGTGCGCGCCCGCTCGAGATCCATAATCGATATGACACCGGTCGTTGCGCTAGTGCGCTTGGCACCGTTCGTTGCCACCGGGACAACTTCGAGGGACACCGGAGCAACTTCAAGCAGCGCGTCTTTGAGTGGAACTAAAGCCAGGCGAGTAACCCGGTCGCCTTCGGCGCTGCGGGCCCAGTAATAAAACGGCAGCTGGAATTCCTTAAATGTACGCACTTTTTCGCGGTACTCGTCGGCGCTTTGTGCGATTGCGCCCGTTTTATAGTCGATCACCGTCACGTTGCCCGTCGCATCGTCACGATCGAGCCGGTCGATGTAGCCGATAAAATCGTAGCCTTCAATCGTCAGTTGCGCTGGAAGTTCGCAGCCGATCACTGTGAACGGCGCGCGCTGGACTTGGGCCGCAATCCATTCAATATAGCGATTGGCGGTGCGAATCGCACGCCGGCGTTGGAGTTCCAACTCGACCGGCGTGTCAAAGCCGCTCGCGTACCGGTCAAAAGCCGTGTGAAGATGCCCTTGAAGTTTGCTTCTCAAGGTTTGCATTGGAACTTCGGCGGGCCGCGGATACTCTTGATGCAAGTCTTCGAGCGCAGCGTGGAATGCGGTGCCGTAAAATGAAGCCGACGAACCTTTGTCTTCGACTGCGGCACACAGGTAGCGGTAGAACCACTTCCGCTTGCACTCTACATATGTATTGAGCGACGAAGCGCTAAAATGCGCCTGTCGGGAGCGCAGTGGAGAGCCGGGCTCAGGCGCGGCGGCTTGGCGCAGTGTCGTTACCGTGCGCGTCGCGCCTGCCACTGCATCCGACGCGACGTCGAATCGCGCGATCAAATCATCGCCCGGAAGTTCCTCCCGTAGCGTTTTTGCAAACGCGAAGACGGCGTCCCGGTCGATGGCAGGCAGCGCAAGCCTTCCGGCCGCAATGGTTTCGAGTATGCTCCGGCGGCCGGCAAGGGTGAGCATTGCAGCCGAAACTTCTTGGCGTACGCCGGAAAAAGGCGAGGCAAAGAGGCGCCGGGCCAAAACGTCTGAGGGATCTTCGGAATACGAGCGAGCCGCGCTTTCAAAAGCGCGCAACTCAGCAGACTTCTGCACGCAACGCACTTTTGGGAGGCCAACGCGCTCGTCCTTGTGAATTCGCAAAGCATGCGCCGAATCGTGGTTGGTATAAGCGGAGCAAGCGGTAGTATCTACGGCTACCGTGCTTTAGAAGCATTGCGTGGGGCGGGCGTCGAGACGCACCTGGTGCTTAGTTCGCAAGCCCGCCGGACCATCGAATTGGAAACCCGTTTTACGGCCAAGGATTTCGAGGCGCTTGCCGACGTTGTCTATCCCGACGAAGATTTGGCATCGGCAATCTCGAGCGGCTCGTTTATAACCGCCGGTATGCTCGTAATCCCGTGTTCCATGCGCACAGCTTCGGCTATCGCGTATTCAATGAACTCAAACTTGTTGGTTCGTGCGGCGGACGTTTGCCTTAAAGAACGACGCAAGCTCGTGTTAATTGCAAGAGAGACACCGTTGCATCTGGGGCATCTACGCACGCTCACGCGTCTGGCGGAGATCGGAGCGATCATCCTCCCCCCCGTACCGGCGATGTACGCAAAACCGCAATCCGTTGACGACATTATCAACCATACCGTGGGAAAGGCGCTCGATCAATTCGAAATTGAGAACGCACTCTTTACCCGCTGGTCGACTCCCGCTCCCTAACGAGTTGTTCGGCAAGCTCCACGTCGCTTACGCGATCCACGTTAACGGCCATTTCCGGGTGTGTCGAAATAACCGCGCGGACGCACGCCCCTAGCAGGGTTGAAGCGCGCGATTCAGCCTGCGCGATGCGTAGGCGGCGCAACGCAAACCGCAGAACCATGTCCCAGCCAAAAAGCGATGCCAGGCGCAGCGGATTTTTGCGCGCAGCACCAAGGCGCTCGATGAATTCGGAAAGCAGTGGGTAGACGCGCGGCCGCAGCGTGATGAACCCCGCGCCGCAATACGTACCGTCTCGCAGGCGCGCCCACGTATGCGGCACTTGCGGAAATGCGCTCTCGTGAACGGATTTCTCTAAGATCGCATACGTTAGGTCCGCATCTTTAGCGACGGCATCAGCCAGGAAAGATTCAATACCGATCGTGGAGAGAATCGGTAGGTCCGAAGCGCTCACGAGAACGTCTTCGTCGAGTGACAGGTCACGCAATCCGCTCGAAAGACTGTCGCGAATGCGAATGCCATCGGGGCGCATTTCATCCGCAAGCGCAAGCGCTGTATGGCCATGCACGCTGGGCGGGGCAACGACAATGATTCGTCCGATGCTCGGAGCAGCACGCAGCGCTTCGAGCGTGCGAGTAACCAGTGCCTTGCCGCCTACCGTTATGAACGCTTTATTGGCAGCACCGGGCTGCAGTTTTGCCACCGCATCTTGCGGGCCGCCGGCAAGGACGACGGTCGTAATTTTCAAGATGCAGACCGCCACGGCGCGGACTGCACAAACGCGGCATCAAATCGCTCAAAGCCCGGCGGCAGTTGGAGCGGATTCTGCGGCGGTAAGCCGTTCCAGAGCGTGAAGACGCACGAGCCCGAGCCGGTGAGAATGGCCGGGCTGCCGCTCCACGCTTGCAAGAGTGTGCGCGCCAATTCAATCTCGGGATGTTTGCGCACCATAACTGCCTGGAAGTCATTACTTAATAGCGATGTGACCTCGTCGAAAGCCGCGCGTTGCAGCGCTTCACCTAGTTGCAAGCTCACCGAGCTGTTCCGTGCGCGGCTTTCCGTGCTGCGCACATCGAGCAAAGCATACGCTTGTTCCGTGGCCATTGTGACTGGAGGCCGGACGATCGTCGCGTGCCAAGGCGGAATACTTCCGAGCGCCGTGACGCGTTCGCCCGTACCTTCGACGATCGCCGCAGTCTGGGTGAGGAAAAACGGGACGTCCGAGCCGAGCGAGCGCGCAAGATGAAGGTATGACGTCTGCTCGTGGCTGCCCAGTTCGCCGTTCATGGCTGCCAGCAAGATGGCCGCTGCATCGCTAGACCCGCCGCCCATGCCGGCCCCCACCGGGATCTGTTTCCTTAAGGCCACGTGCAGATTCGGCTTTAAGAGTCCGAGGGCTCGCAGCGCTTTCGAGACGAGATTCCCGCTTTGTAGTTCGGGCAAACTGCATTCAAAATGGTAAGCGCCGTCGCCGTCTCTAATCTCGATCTCGTCATAAAGCGCAATGGGGACCATCACGCTGCGCAAATTGTGAAGACCGTCCGCACGCCGGTTCAAGACCTCCAACGTTAGATTTAGTTTTGCCGGTGCGCGCAAGGCGACGCTTACTCCCATCCTTCTCCCCTGCGGCGCAGGACGCCCGGCAACCTTTTGGGTAGTCCAGGGCATGGGGACCAGCTACGATGCGCAACACAACGAATACTGTGCCTATGTCCTGCCGGAAACGCAGACGCCGTACGGGCTCCTCTTAGGCAACTTTAAATCGTTCGCGCAATCGACGGCAAAGGGCGGCGTGCGGGGATTGTGGGACGCCGACACCGATCAAATTATTTTTGGCACTCACCAAATTGCGTACCGGTTGCGCGAGCAGAAAAAGACGTTCTTCCCGCATCAGATCATACGCGATTTTACATTCTTACCGTACGCGCAGATATCTGAGTTCACCCTGGTCGATCAAGTGCACGTGACCGAAGCATTTTATGTTCCTCACGGCCCAAAACACGATCGCGCCGTAAGCTTTATTGTGGATGTCACGCTTTATAATCCGGGGCGGCAGCCGATCGAGGTGGCCGTATTCCCGTGGGCGCTTCTGGTGGGTCAGCGTTTCTACGGCGAGCCGGAGCATCAAGTGCGCGCGCGCGTGGACTCCGGCTTTATTTGCTCTGAGAACCAAGAGACCGGCGCGATGCGCTGGTGGGGCGGCTCGCGCGAGCCCCACGGTGCTGTGGTTGCCCTACGCGAACAAGTAATGTTGCACAACATGTCACGCGGCTCGCTGCGCTCGGAGGAACATCTTGATGAAGTAACTCCAGAGCTAGCTGAATGTGTAAGCCGGCGGATATTCGGTGCGCTGGAGTATCGCATCACGGTCGCCCCCGGCGCGCGCGAATCATTGCGCATGGCCGTCGTCTTTAACAAGGACGGGACCAAAGCCCGGCCGGTACTCGAACAACTGTTGCACGATCCAAAAGCGCTGCACGAAACTCAGCGCTACTACGGTAATGCCCTGGCGGACGCTCGTTTCATGACGCCCTCGCCCGTGATTAGCCGCGGTGTTGTCTGGGCCAAATGCAACATGTTGCGCGTTATAAAAGAGTATCCACAAGGCTGGGGCTCGACCAATTCACCGCCCTCGGACATCTTAGTTTCGCGCGACACGAGCTGGTTTGTCCATGGATACGATTACTTTCTTCCCCAGTTCAGCCGTGATGCGATCGAGCTTTTTAACCGCTTTACCGAAGAGAGCGGCGAGATGGTCGAGTACGTGCGTGGTGTAAACGGCTTCAAGACCTCATACGATCTCAACATCAACGATGACACGCCGCTTCACCTCATTGCGATGCTGCATCACTACAATGCCACGCTGGATGACGCATGGGTGAAAGGCTGCTTCCCGCTGATTGCCAAAATTGCCGATTATCTGCTTTCGCAGCGCGACGGAAACGGATTGATCTTCTGCCGTGCGGGTGGCGTAGATATGTTCGGTATCAGTTCGTGGCGTAACATCATTCCCTACTACACCTTGGACGGCGCGGTGACCGAGATCAATGCCGAATCAGTGTTTGCCCTTGAGGCGGCAGCCATGCTTAGCGCGGTTGCGGGCGAGAACGCCTATTGGGACAAATATTCGCGTGAGGCAAAGACCCTGCGTGAGAAGATGATGCAGCATCTTTTTAATGACGACACCGGCGCCTTTGTCCTCAACTACGATCAGGAAAATAACTACCAAGACAATTTTACCGCTGACGAAGTCTTTCCGGTGATGTTCAACGTGGCCGACGCCGAGCAGCGGCGCGCCATTCTCAAGCGTTTGAGCGAATCTGACTTCGTAACGCCCGTTGGCTTGCGCACGATTTCGACCGCCGACTCGTGGTATTTTCCGTCCCACGGATTTGGTTTGCTGGGTGGCGTTTGGCCCGACCTTACGCTCTGGTTCGTTTTTGCGCTCGCGCGCAATGGTTTTACGGACCTTGCGATTGGATGGCTAGAAACCATCTATGAAACGATGGAAGCGGGCAGCCCGCGCAACACGGTACCGGGTGAATTCGGCGAATGGTTCGATGGCGGTTCGCTGACCAATCGTGGCATGTATCTCTCTCCATGGACGGGCGCAAAATATCTCTGGGCCGTGGCTGAAACGGTCGGCGGTTTGGATGGGTACCGCACGACCGGAAGGCCGCATCTCGCTCCGCTCACGCCCAAAGGCTGGGAGTGGGTTGCCGGCGTGCGCGTGCATTGGGGCGGGCAACGATGTACCTACGTCATCGATCTGAAGACCAGCGTTATTTACGGGAATATGCCGGAACTTTCGGCAGAAGAACCGTTCCGGTGTGTGTATGCCGGCCGGGACGTCAGCGAAGAAGTTGTTACGTCGCCGGTTGATGTTGGCGCGGTGGCGTTTGAAGACGACAGCGGGGCAGTGCGCGTGTTCCTTTGCAATCTCCACGATAAGCCTCGCAACGTCTCGGTAGAATTTCGCGGGCGGACGCAGCGTGTGCGCCTTGCGCTCGGAGAACTGCAGCAAGTTCACCTCATCGGCCATCCCCGGGACCAGGAAGCGACTGCCAAGGAACGCGACATCGACTCCACCCTCGTACACGTTTAAAAGGAGTCTCGCGAGCGTGTGGGCCATTAGTCACCCCCGTGGCTGATCCACAGAAACGCACCCTCAGCTTCACCCTGCTCGCCGCCGCGGCGCTGCTACTGTTTGCTATTGTCGTCGGAAAATCAATGGGCGATCGCGTCATCAAGAAAGCAACTGAGCAGGGCCAAACCGGAGTCGGCAACAGCCTGACCTTTACGCCGAATCCCAGTTCCACCGAGTCGGTGCCGTTCGGGCCGAATTGGAAGCGCACGCAGGTTCTGGCCTCCGCGCCGGATCCCGGTTTCCCCGACCCCCGCGTGCCGCCCGCTCCGTTGCCAACGCCGATGCCGACCCCCGTACCAACGCCCAAGCCCAAGCCGACGGCCACCCCAGTTCCACAGGCCTCGGTCGCCCCGACTCCGCGGGCAACGTCCCCGTATCTTCTGCATGGCCCGTCGATCACGCCGGCTCCGCTCCACCCCTCGCCGGAGCCTATCAGCACCAATC
>JALYIF010000084.1 GCA_030775925.1 Vulcanimicrobiota bacterium
CGCGTAGCTTTCCGGAGAAACGCTCCGCTAAATGCTGCTGTTGCGCGCTCAAAATGTTGACGCAGAAAATTTTGGAAGTAGAGATGAAGAGGTAGCTGCGTGCTTCGCGGTTCACGCAAATGAGCACGCTCGGCGGATCGATCGAAACGCTGGCAAACGCGCTGACGGTAACGCCGCGCGGCTCGCCGTCTTTGAGACTCGTCACCACCGTAACGCCGGTTGCAAACCGGCGCATTGCATCCTTGAACGCACCGGCATCAAGGGTCACTGAACGCGCGCGCCGATTCCCGTACCGTCGCCGACCGGAAGAATAGTGGCATCCAAGTCGGGATGGTGCAGAAAGGCCCGATTAAATGTGCGCATAGCTTTGACGATGTCATCGTCTTCTTTGTGCGGTTTCTGGGAGACGCGGCCGCCCCACAAAACGTTATCCACGATAATTAAGCCAGAGAGTTTGAGGAGTGGGATACACAGTTCCAAATACCGCTCGTATTCCGTTTTGGTTGCGTCGATGAAAATTATATCTAGGTTGCGCTGCGGAAAAAGCGGAAGGACCTCGAGGGCAGATTGATTCATCACATCGATGCGGTCACGTACTCCGGCTCGTTCGAAATAGTCGCACGCAACTTGCGTCCGTTCCGAGTCCGGATCGACGGTCCAAATCTTGCCGGCCGGCGGCAGTGCGAGTGCCATCCAGAGGGTGGAATACCCGAAGGCCGTGCCGATTTCCAAAATCCGATTGGCTTGCATGCAGTGAACCAGCGTTGAGAGGAGCCGGCCGGTCGATCTTGCGATGATGGGAATCTCTTCGCGATGCCCGTGCTGTTCGAGTTCGAGCAGCAGCGGCGGAGGCGGCGCATGCACCGATTCCAGATATCCGTCAGTTTCGTGCATGTCGTGGCTCCATAGGCACTGCTTCAGAGCAAAAGAAAGAGCGCCCTTTTTTGAGCGCTCTCTCCTATTCTATAGCGGCCGCGCCGGCCGCGGGTAGTTAGTGGTAGATTGAGTGGTGCGGCCCCGTGGCCATAAACCACAGCATCGGGATTGAGAGCATCGTGTTGACACGCGATGCTAAGAATGCGACGCGACGAGCCTTGACTTTTTCTTCGTCGGTGGCAGGCACGATTCCGAGGATCTTTTTCTGATTCATCCAGATGAGTGTCCATACGTTGATAAACATAATTGTGGCAAGCCATGCGCCAATACCAATTGGCGCCATAAAGCCTTGGAGCCCGAATGCGGCTGCGACACCGTTGCTATCGCCCGGTCCGTGCATCATCGAGAGCAGCCCAATGCCCATGAGCCATGTCACCACGGCGGCCCAGCGGAAGAATAGTAGTGCGCGCGGCATGATGTATTTACCGATAGGCGCTGCTTCACCGGCGGCGGTAGCGGCCTTGACTGCGGCTACATTGACGAAATTAAAATAGTAGAGCAGGCCGATCCACATGATGCCTGCCAAGAAGTGGAACCAGCGAATGATCGCCTCATTGAATTCCATTTATGCATGTGCTCCATGGGAAACCAGGATGGTTGCGATATAGTAGAGGATCGCCGTGAGGATAAAGCCAGAGATGACGGTGCCCCAGAGAGAGTCCAATGGGTTTTTCAAGCGGGTTGTACCTCCGAACAGACATGGTCCCTAAAGCGGACTTGTTTGCGGTGGCGGTCATAAGGTCCCTTTGAGAGAGCCATCGAAACAGCGCCTTCCGATGTCCACCCGCCTGCGGCTCTTTCCACTCAACGCGGTGCTCTTTCCGGGAGCGATCCTGAATCTTCACGTCTTCGAGCCGCGCTACAAACAGCTCTTGGCCGATTGCATGGAAAGCGGCGAGGGCTTTGGTGTGGTGCTGATTCGTGAGGGCCACGAAGCGGGCGACACGCTGGTTCAGCCGCATGACATAGGCACAGTAGCTAAAATCGGCGATGTGACGCAACTGCCGTTCGGCCGGTACTACGTGTCTACGGTGGGCACTGACCGCTTTCGCATACGAGAGATCCTCAGCCGCGAGCCCTATCTCACGGTTGAAGTCGAGTTCATTCCGCAAGACGACCCGCGCGAGCTGGAACTCGAAGATCTGGCCCGCCAGGTCCGTTCTGCGTTCGATGAATATCTGCGGCTCGTTGTTGAGTTTTCGGGGCAAGTCCCGATTGTCGAAGTCCCCGATAACGCTGAGGGCACCTCGTTTCTGATCGGCGACGCGCTCCAAGTGGCCGACACGATGAAGCAGCGCCTTCTCGAACTCTCGAGCACGCGGCAGCGTTTGACGGTAGAATTAGGATTTTTGCGACGGCTGCTCCCGCAATTGCGCCGCCTTTTGGAGCGCCGTCAAGAGCAACTTGAAGCCGCGCAGCCGGCGCAAGAAGATCCGTTCCGCGACACGCAAGCGCGGTACTACGGCAAGTATTTCAGTTTGAACTAACTTCTGGAAGCCAGTACTCGCGACGCGGCTTTAATTACATTGCGCATGAGCGCAACGTTGGTGACGGGTCCAACACCGCCCGGTACGGGCGTCAGTGCGCCGGCCACTTTTGAGACGGATGCAAACTCGACATCTCCGCGCAGTACGCCATCAACAACCGTGGTGCCGACATCGATCACGGTGGCGCCCGGCGCGATCATGTCGCCGGTGATTAAATCCGGCACGCCGGTTGCGACGACGACAATCTCGGCAAGTTTGGTATAAGGCTGCAAACTCGCAGATTCTTTATGTAACACCGTTACTGTCGCATGCTGGGCGAGCATAAGGGTTGCGACGGGCAGGCCAACTACCACGCTACGGCCGATCATGACGGCACGCCGTCCGTTCAGGGGCCACATAGTGGAGCGCTCCAGTAAGAGCATGACCGCAGCGGGCGTGGCAGGCACAAATTCGGTGCCGCTTCCAAACGCAAGGTGGCCTTGATTGGTGGGATGCGTTCCGTCAACGTCTTTATCCACCGGCATTGCATCGGCAATGGAACGAATAGCGAGATGCTCGGGCAACGGTTGTTGAAGCAGGACGCCGTGAATAGTTGGGTCGCTTCCCGCTCGGCTCAGGCACGCACGGATGTCGCCGGCACTTGCCTGCGCCCGTAACTCTTCGATGACCACTTCGATGCCGATGCGCGCCCCGGTTTTCTCCAGGTTGCGCACATAAGCGATACTCGACTCGTTCTCGCCGACGAGCGTTATGAGCAATCGGGGATGAATCCCGGCCTCTTGCAGCGCAGTACTGCGAGTCGTGAGATCGGCTCGCAATTCGGCGGCTATGGCGCGACCATCAATAATCTGAGCGGGCACGGCACGCGCTTTCGTTTGCTGGAGGAACCAACCCTGGAACGTGTGAGGCGAGAAGTACGTTTGGGCCGGAAATTTTCGCCGGCCGAATTCGAGCGTGCTTTTTCGAAGTTCGCTCAAATGTACCAGGTACGGCCGCTGCGCGTATTATGCAGCCCGGACGTCCTCGAACGCTTCTGCACGCTCTTCGAGCGCTCGTCTGATGTGGCCCAAAATCGGGAAGTTTGCTACGAAGGGGTGCCGCTGTCCGCGGCGATTTTATCCCCCGGCATGGTCGCATTTGAAGGCGATGTCGACGAAGAACGGATGGGCGACTGGTGAGCCGGTCCGCGCTCGTCTACTGGGTTCTCGCGATTTTGCTAGGTCTGGCGGTGATAGCCGGCTACGCCGGTACCGGCAAAAATGGTAGTCGCACCATCGGCCCTGCCTCGCTTACTGGAGCCCCAGCGCAGAGCTTTTCCGTAGCCTCGCTGAGCGGAGCTACGAGCTCCCTACAAGCCTACCGTGGCCATATCGTGGTCATGAACCTTTGGGCTTCCTGGTGCCCGCCCTGTCGCGCCGAGATGCCCGATTTACAGCGGGTTTGGCTTGCGTATAAGAATCGCAATGTCGTCGTATTGGGCGTCAATCAAGGGGAGTCGCCGCAGCGGGCGCGCGACTTTGCACAATCGCTCGGTATTCACTTTCCCGTGCTCGTAGATCAAGATCAGCAATACGGGCGCGTTTATGCGGCCCTGGGATTGCCGACGACAATTATTGTGGATGCACACGGCACGATCGTCCGCGGCTTCGATGGTGCCTTAACATTTGAGCAAGTCGAGGCTGCGATTAAACCGCTGCTGGCGCATAAATGAGCGTCGTAATTTTCGCGCTTTTGAGCGCCGTGCTAGTCGCCGTGCAATTTGTGTTCCCCGGAGCGCCGTGGTTCCACCACGGTTCGTACGCCGCGTTGCTCATTGCGTTCATTGCGCTGCAAGTGTCGACGGTCCGGCGACTGGCTCGCTATAAGGATCGGCAACTAAGGGCCATTGCGCTGGTCGTGTTTGGATCGGCGGTTGTTACGCTAGCTGGCTTGGCCTCTGGCCTGCTGGCACCCGACACGCAGACGGCTGTGCGTGGCCCCGGCGAAACCGTTCCGCTAACTGAACCGGCCGGCGCACTGCAGTTCCCCATCGACCCGTCAGCGGCTCCGGTCTTCCGTCGGGACGGACATCGCGATATGATCGTCGATGCTGGCTCGCGGCGGTTTCTTCCCACGTTTGTTTTCTTTACGGAGCCGCGCGTTGCCGCATCGGTTCGCGTGACCGATGCCCAGGGCCGCCATCTGACGATGACGCAGCCCACGAACACGTCATTCTTATCTCCGGTCTTATTGTTTGCTCAAACGACGGATATCGGTGGACGGCGCCTCCCGGTGGATTCGTTTGCCGTGCCGGCAGCGCATCGCTCAGTAAAAGCGGTGCTCTTTAACGCAGACGCGATCGCACGGATGGGCACGAGCACGTCGCGCGATCCGCGGCCCGGTGTGCTTTTTGCGGTTGAGGACGAACGGGCGCGAATGTTGCCGGGCGCAATTGCGCTCGCGCGCGATGGAGATTCGGTTCTGATCGGTGGGCTGCGCCTCAAAGCCGCGATCATTACATTTCCGGCCGTTGTCATTGCGCCGGTTCCGAATCTCCCAGTCAGCGTTCTTGGAATGTTGCTCTTAATTGCCGGCCTGGTATCGATGACGCTTCGCGCCTGGCGGGCTTAAAAATCCGTTCCGCTTGAAAAGCGACAGGTTCGACTGTGGGCGGCGGTCACTTGCGCACACAATCTTCCATGGCGACGCGTGTACCGTCAGGGTTGGAGATGATCCACTGCATGGTATGAGTGTCGATCGGCTTTAAGGCGACGGTGAGCCCGTTGTCGTCACGACGACTGGTAAACTGACCGTTGATCCAGCCAAGCACGCTCTTCGTATAGACGCCGTTGCCACCGAAATTATACGCAACCAATTTGCCCGTTCTTGCATCGTAACCCCAAATCTGAGTGGCATACCCGTCTTGGTTGGGTTCCGAATTCAGCGACACTTCCGTCATCCAAAGCCCATCGGGCGAAAACGAGTATCTCACATCTTGAACAAATCCATTCGAAGAAGTGCCCTTTATGGTGCATGCCCACGTACCCGTCAGAAATTGTAGCTTATGCAGGGACTCCACGCCCGGCTGTTCTGCGCGGGCCGCGCAGGACATTACCAGAAGTGCCACCGCCGTACCCGCAATTTTCCACCACTGCGGACGGAGAAACTTAAAATACGGCATCCGCTCTACCTCTCTCTAGCACCGCGCGCGGCGGGCTTAAAAATCCGTTCCGCTTGAAAAGCGGAAGCCTTCAATTTTGACTGTCGGCACGACGTTGGAATACGAATAGCTTCCCGTTCGCCGTTGCTCGCTTGATAATTCGCAGTGACGGAGTGCCTCGAGAATGCTCTGGTTAAAGCGCATGTTCCGAACGCCGCCGACGATCTGCCCGTCTTCAATCAGAAACGTTCCGTCGCGCGTCATCCCGGTTACAATGGTTTGCCGCTGGTCGACCGGGCGAACGTACCAAAAGCGACTCACCAGAAGACCGCGCTTTGTTTCTGCAATCAACTGCTGCGTCGATTTGCTGCCGCCGAGGATCACGGCGCTTCTTGGCATGGGGCCCCATGCATTGGGGGCTGGAAGCGCATGGCCCGTATTGTCGCACTGTAATTTTGCAGCCCAGTAACTGTCGGTGACATAGCGTTTGGCGACGCCATGTTCGATGAGCGCGAGGCGCTCTGTTGGCTGGCCTTCGTAGTCAAATGGCATGCCGGGCGCAAGCGGATGCTGATAATCATCCCAAATTGAGACGTTTTTGCCCATGTACTCGCGTTCGAGACCGTCACTTAAGAATGAAGATCCCTCATCGAATGATTGCGCGGAGAAATGGTCGAGGAGGTAACTTAGGAGCTCGCCAAAGGCTGCGGGCTCGAGAATGACCGTCCATTCACCCGGGGCAACGCTTTTCGGTTTGCTCGAATGCAGCGCTTTTTCGGCGGCAACGCGGCCGAGGGCGGCGGCATGAATGTTCGCAATAGCATTGTCATACACTTCGGCGTATCCCGTTGAATCATCGCCGTTCATTTTCACATTCACGCCGGCGTCCGTTCCGTCAAACGATGCACAAGCACCTTCGGAATTAACGACCGTTATGCCGGTTTGTGAGGTGGTCATGAAACCGGCGGACCAGAGGGAAGCTCCCTCGGCTACTTCAAAAAGTTCTTGCGCGAGCTCGGCACGTTTGCGTGCGGTCGCACCCGCCGTTCCCGCATTAAATGCAGCCTCCGGCGCGTGTATTACCTCACCCTTTGGCAAAGCGGCGTGCGTCGGGTCTTGGGGGGCAAGCTGTGCGATGGTCGCTGCGCGCGCAACGACATCGCGCAAAGAGTCGTCGTCGAGGATATTCGTGCGAGCAACGCCTGTGCGCCCATCGACAATGGCCCGGACAGAAAGCGTCGTATCCGCGTGTGCGACATTCTGGTGAATGGCATTGTGCGTAAACCGGGTTAGAGCCGCGTTGTCGTACGACACGAGAACTTCGGTGTGATTGGCTGAGGACATCTCGACAATGCGTCGCGCTAAGGACTCGCGCGCGTGCTTATCCATCGTAGCCAACTCCGACGCGAACTTTTCGGAAGCGTGTTGGGGATGCGCATTGCGCCGTGCGTCCCGTTTGCATGGGTTCGCCTTTGCCGCAATTGGGGGTTCCCCATGCGTTCCACGACGCTTTGTCGGCTACGCCGTCGCACGAATTCCAGAACTGGGGCGTGACCCCGGCGTAGGTGGGGTTCTTGAGCATACGGCCACGCTTACCGTTTTTGATTTCCCAAGCGATCTCGCACCCAAACTGGAAGTTGAGGCGGTGGTCATCAATTGACCAACTGCGATTAGATTCCATATGGATGCCGTCTTTGATGTCGTCAAAGAGATTATCAAATGGAATGTTTCCCGGTAACAAATTAAGATTGCACATGCGAATCATCGGAACGAATTCCCAACTTTGCGCTCGCACGCATGCGTTGCTTTCGCGACCGATGGCGCGGGCCGTATCGTTGGACATCTCATAGCCCACCAACAGACCGTCGCGGATGATATCGGAAACCGTGCTCTTTGTTCCCTCGTCATCGTACCCTTGCGTTGCTAATCCTTCGGGAATCGTATTATCGATGACGATGGTAACGTGGTCCGATCCATACTGAAGTTTTCCAAGTTGATTGACTTCAAGAAAACTTACGCCGGAGAAGTTGGCCTCCCAACCCATCACGCGGTCGAGTTCGGCGGGGTGCCCGCACGACTCGTGAATTTGCAAGGACATTTGCGATCCACCTAAGATGAGATCGAATTCGCCGGAGGGGCATTGAGGAGCCGTCAGCAGTTGTACGGTTTCTTCGGCAATGCGCTGTGCATGTTCGCGCAGATGCGCCTGTTCGATGATCTCCCAGCCGCCTGCCTTGTACAGACCGATATCTCCGGGGAATGTCCGCGTCTGCATGTCGCCATGTCCAACCGCCATTGCTTGCAGCCCGCTGCCCGTTTGCCGAATCGACTGTTCGATTCTCGAACCAATCGAAGAATAAAACGTTTTATCGATGCGCCACAGGTCCATCCATGCGCGGCCGACGCTAATCTGCGGGTCTATATGTAACAGTTTTTCAGCGTCTAAAAGAAGATTTACGCGTGTCCCGAGCGGGATGGTGTCGGGATCTTGTAAGAACGGCGTGGCAAAGGTATCCCGATAGGCCTTGTCCGGCGCCGCGCCAACGCGCTTACGCAGCACGGTTGCGCCCGCGCGCGCGATCTCGACCGCACGCGACGCTGCGAGATCCATGCCCGCATCGCTTAAATCGGAACTGCCGGCAAACCCCCACGCCCCGTCCACAAGCGCGCGCACGCCGTACCCCCGGCTGGTCGCATCTGAGAGCGTCGCTACCACCCCGTTGCGCACCTCAATGCGTTCGGTCCGGGCGATTTCAAAGCGGATGTCCGCGTACTCGGCGCCTCGTGCAGAAGCCGTGTCTAACGCACGGGCCGCTTGGGAATCAAATGCCATCCGGCGCTATTTAGCAGGCTGCTGGGATTTCCCGCCAACAATCGCGCGTACGTTACGGATCGCGATAGATCCGGCTGCGTGAACGGGAGCGCTGTTCATAGAGTTGAGAACATAGATCGTATGCAATCTGGCTGGCACAGCAAGCGAAGGCGGGAAATCGATCTCCTTGGTTTCCCATCCACGCCAGTTCACGCGCCCGATTGTTAAGAATATGCGCTCGTTAATCGCATTGATGAGGGAAAGGCGCATGATCTCGCCGTTGCCGTCCCCCAGAACGTCGAGTTTGAGGCCGATGGCTTCTTGGGGAAGCAGCCGGTCACCAACCATCGTTGCGCCGTGCTCGGCGCCGGTGAAGTCGTACTTCAATTCGATGCAAAATGGACACGGAGCGCCGAACTGAACATCGCCTGGCTGGTCCGCAGGGGTGCTGCTAAAGCGCCACTGCGTTCCCATCTGAAACCCAACGTCGTGTCTGCCCACAGTAATCTCTTCGCGAGCGACTGCATTTCCGAGCTTGGCGTCGATCGCAGCATTTTCGTCGGCTGCTCGATACTCGCCGGAAGCATCGATGTGTCCAGCCGATGCGCTCCACTGTACGCGGGAAGGTACGGCGATCGGAAATCCTAGTTGATCGAACGCTTCCACCGTAAAGCGCTGCGCACCGCCGGAGGAAAGGTTTAGGTGCCTTGGCTTGATGCTCAAGCGCGCGATGTGATCGGTAATGATGATCGGCACTTGGCTTGAAAGCGAACCTCGCTGTAGATGAAGCGTGCCGGAGCCAATGGTACTTCCTGCGGTGAAATGAGAACTCGCATCCACGTGTCCGAGGGCGTCCGGAAGAACCTGCGCGCGGAGCGGCTGCGCTGGCGGAGCCGCAGGATGGCCGGCGTAATCGGTGACTGCGCTCAGAAGCGAAACGACCGCACCGGGGAACGCGCGTAGGACCGCAGGCTGCACGACTAGACGCGCGGGCGGCCCGATGGGTGCATCACTATAGATGAACAAGCCATCCGCGACGACGCGTTCATTTCCATCTGAGGGCACGCTGCGAAGCGACGGATTACGCTCGCCAAGTTTGCGGGCGACGATCGCAGAAGAACCGCCACCGTCGAATGAGACGGCCTCACGTGCGCCCAGCCCAATGAGAAATGAGGTAAACTCATTGCGCGTCAGACCTACGGAATGAAACGGTTGGCGTCCATCAACTTCGACGAGCAGAAGATTGCCATCGGCAGCAATGGCCGCTGCGGAGATGGGTATGCGCGAACGGCCTTCATTTTGTGCGGGCGCGTCCGGTTCATAGTAACGTTCGCTGTTATGGAGAAGCAGTGGACCCCCACCTACCGCGGCAGCGAAGCCCTCAAGCGACGGTGTGGACGTTTGTGAGAGGGTGACAACATCACCTATTTGCGGCGTTCCAAGAATTTCTAGGGCGGATGGCGATATTGCAAGCGCGTACCCGCGCGGTAACGGCTGGTCATCACCTTGGACGGATTCGATGCGGTAACGCGCAATATTTGCGCCCGCAATATCCAGCGGCGACAGCCTCGCGATCGTAATGTTTGGCGCCGCCGGCACGATTCCAAACACCGGGGTGAGGAGGGTAACGCCGTCGCGGGGAGGCCAATCGTTAATCCCGGCCAGCGCAATTGGGATCGTCCCGACTTGCGCATTTCCGCTAAAGGTCATCTGTGTCATGAGCACGTGACGGTCACGTGTCACCGCGAACGCCGTGTGGTTGTTGGGGGTGCGCACTATTTGACCGGCGCGCACGACCACTCCAAGTGGCTGGTTGGTGTTTCCGATATCGTAATAGTCGCCATTGATTCCGGCTACGGCGCCGGTCCGGTTTGCCATGGAGCTTGGGGTTTCGCCGCCGGAGACGAGCGCATCGGTCGCGAGTACTGTATCGATCCGCACGCTCGGCTCGCGCAAATCAACCTCGATGACATGAATTGCGAGCGGTCCGTCTTTTGTTTGAAGATCGTATTCGGCATACGTTACCCCCGGCGCCACAAATTCTGATGTCAACGCATCGGTGAGGATTTGCGGAAATGGCGCCGGTGGGTGCGGAAAGGCCGGTAAGGCCGCGCCCGCTACGCTCCTCAGAACGGCAAAACAGCAACCCAAGCAAAAAATAAATGCGCGCATTACTCTGTGCAACGCATCAAGCGTGTCATTGGTTCGAGGTCGCAACCGCGAGCGGATACGTGCCGGTTGAAAACGGCGATCCTCGCAGTTGCCGCAACGTGTCGACGTTGTATACGGCAACTTTATTTGCTCTCGCGCACGGAACGTACAAGCGGCGCATCCGCTCGTCGAGATGCGGTTTCCATGGAACCGCGCAAGCCGCTAGGGGAGCATGCCGCTGCGCCAACGTGCGCGCATCCAGGATATAGATCGCGCCGCCTTCATCCGTTACAAAGAGTGTCTGCGTGCGGCTATCGAGGACAATACCCACTGGGAAAGGGATGTCTTTGCTACGCATCTCAATGCGCGTTTCCGCCGGCGCAAGATCGATCTTGGCAATGAAGCCGCCGCCCCGGCGCATCTCGGTGTCTTGATTGGAGACCACAAACAGTTTCTGGTGGACCGCGTCCAGAGCGATCCCGAACGGGCGAGTGACGGCGGGTATGCGACGCACGGGTAGCAACGTGCGGCTATCCAGTTCCAGGACAGTACCGTCGTTGACGTTGCCAACGTAGATGCGGTGCCGCGTTTCGTCCAACGCCAGGCCTTCGGCGGTAACTCCGGTCACAACGCGATCGGTCTTTCCGTCGATAATACGGGTGAGCGCGCCTTTGCCGTTTACATCGCGGTTGCTGATGAAAACGGCACGCTGGTCTTCGTCATAGAGCACTTCGTTGCCAAAAGGAACGTCGTTCACGGTTGAGACCGTCCATGGGGCCCGACTGACTGAAACGAGCGTTGTGGCGTTGGTAGCCGGCGCATACAGATCGCCATTTTTCGCTATGGCCACATCGCCAGGCGCACCGGCCATTGGCACGATGCCGATGAGTGAGAAGTCCACCGGTGAGTGTAAGGAGATGCCGCCGTTGTACGCTGCGACTGCAATAAGTGAACGATTCCGCTTCGGTGCGGGGACCAGGCGCAGTTCGCGAATTGCGTATGCAAATGGCGTGGAGGCAACGATTGTTGCGGACGTGGGCTCCGCCAGTTGCGGCGTTTGGTACGAGTTATCGTTGATCGATCCGGGCCCGATTACCGAGAACGTCACCAATGCTGAGGTTCCGGATGTTTGTAAGGCGATCGGTCCGCCGCTAATATAGGGGCCGCCCGGCGTGGTGATCAGGAAGGTGCCCGCTGCTGAATGCTCGTGCCTCGGCAGTGCCGCGCAACAGAAGAAGAGCGCGGCAATGGCCATTCCGACGGTGCGGTGTGCAGCTAATTTAATGTCGCAAAAATCCCAATATTAAGAAAACTATGCCGATTGAGGAACTCACCCCCGCGATAACGATCAAAGCCGAACTGCCTGCCAAGGCTGAGATGGAAACGAAAACGATTGAGACTTCGAACAATGTGACGGCGATCTCAAAAGTTTCATACGCGTGGAGGGCCGACTCGGAGTGGAGTTGCCGCTCTTCGGCTTGGGCTTCCAACGTTTGCGCCTGCTTCAAGATGGGTTTCGACTTGGTTTGCTCGCTTGTGGCTTTGGCTAGCATCCTCGCGCGCGCCGCCTGGTCCCCGAGACCGGCATCCAGGAGCGCGTTGTACAGGTGGAATTTAATCTGTTTGGCTTCGTAGTAGTTATATTTGTCCGAAGCTCTGGCTTGCGCGAGAATAGCTTCATTCTTTTCTACGAGACCGGTTGTAGAGCGGCTGTGCGCGAACATTGTGGAGAGCGCTGCAAGCACTGCCAGGAGGGCAGCAGCGATTGCTACCGTTGGATTACCGCGGGAGTGCTCGCTGCGTTCTTGAGCTTGCTCCAATGCTTCATGTGCGCTAAAGTCCGACAAACCGGCCTCCTCTAGTGTTGTGCATGCACGCCGCTTTCGCCGCCCTTGCGCGAGCGCACTCTCTGCAGCCCTTCAAGAATATCGGTGTTTGGAGCGACGAACGTATTTTGCGTGCGGCTTGGGTCGAAGGCGAATGTTGCAATTGCAAAATCAGGAAAGGTTCCGCAGAGAATCAAGCCATCCGGATCGACGGCAAAGGCATGCACGCCTTCGACGATACAGACGACATATAATCGCAACTCCAGCGCACGCGCGCGTGCGATGCGTCGCTGCCACTCGGCCTCACCCGGCTTTGCGCGCCAAATGATCAATTGATAACCCGCCAGCCGGAATGGCACAAGCCCTGCCGGA
>JALYIF010000085.1 GCA_030775925.1 Vulcanimicrobiota bacterium
CTCCGGTATCGCTTCCGGAAATTCACGCTCGCGTCCGAAAGCAGCGACGGTCAATGCAGACGAGGTGGTCGGCCGTCGCCATCTCGATCCTAGCCGTCGTAGTGCTGGCCTTTGGTTCACTACCTCAAGGTCACCGCTCTTCTGCGGTACCAGCAACATCGTCCGTGCCCGTACCTCGCCCAACGGTCACATAACCAGATGAGGAAAACGAGCTTGATTCCTGAGCAGTTCCTGGCCTTGGCACTTGTCACTTCACTATTGTTGATGGTTGCAATGCCCGCGCTTGCGAAGGTGAAGTCCGCATCAACCGATGGGGAAGCAACAATCTATTTAACCGGCGACTTCGCACAATCGTTCGATATCAGATACGCAGTCGCGCTGCGTCCCGCGCCCCACAATCATGCGTGGACTGGGGTGAGTTTGCTCTTATTAGGCCGGGAGTGGCCGGGCAGTTCGATGTCCATTGGCCTCTCGCGAGGATATCCGCATGCGGACACGCTTGCAGTGTTTACAACCTCGACCCATCAAGGCAGTAAAGATGTGTACGACGCTGTTCCTGTGCGGTGTGACGGCGAATGTGTTCTGGAGTTGCGTGGCGATCCCCAAAGTGTTTCAGCAATTTTAGGAAGCCGCACGGTGCGCAAATGGTCGCGTCGTAGTTTTCCCATGTTGCATCCGTATATTCAAATAAATGGCGAAGTTAGCGGAATGGGAGATACCATTCACGCCTCCCTGCGCCGCCTTCGCGCGACGCTCATCGGCAAGGTGCTGCCTGAGCCCATTTGTGCCTTTACCACCCAAGGCGTAGAGCCGCACGCAATTCCGGGCGGGTTCGTAATTGCCGGTGCTCGGATGGCAAACGGGCGCGTAACGTATCTTTCACTGTTGGACGGCAGCACCGGGGATGCTTGTCCTAAACAGCACGCCGGAAAACGGTAGCTACTATTTGCGAACGCGATCCTGCGATACGATTTAAGCTCCACATGACCCTCCCAAAAATTCTCGTCTATTGCCCGCGACGCGCACGTTTTCGTTAGCTATCGTAAAATTGCGTACCGGAATACATGCAACGAGATGAGCGAGCCTTTTTTTGGTGAAGTCTACTCTTGCAGTATTACTCCTGCAGTAGTAACGGCAAGCGGTCGCTAGCTCATACGATTGGAAACCATGGACAAATCGAAGCGTTGGTCCATTGATGCCGGGAACACGAAGTCTCTCTCCGATGTTCGCCATGCCGTCGTCGGCGAACTCAAATCCCTCACCGACAATCCCGATGAACGCTTAGCGGCAGAAATCTTGATCGGCGAGATTCTTATTGAGGAGGCTGCCACGCAGCCACAAGCCGTCGCACTGGAAATCGTGCATGAGCGGAACCACTCTACCCTACACATCTATTCTCAGATCGACACTTCAGATGAAACCGCAATCGCCGACTTGCAACATAGTCTGGCCTCGAAGTGCGGCCTACCACTTCGGTTGTACGTATCACCTCAGGGTATTCATATCGAAATCACCTTCAAGCGCAACACCCTTGCAAAGCTGGGTTTAAAGCCGCTATGGGACGTTGCGTGTTGTATCCTCGCTGAGAGGGCGCAGCGGATACTACGTAGACGCGGTATAGACACTTCGACCCCTAAAGAAGAAGCCGCACGCATCGCGCCCTGAGTCACGGCGGAGAGCCAAAGGCGCCTCCAATGGAAAAAGTTTTAGTGAGAGCTCGCCTCAAGTTTGTCCGTTTTGCGAGAGCCGGGATATTCCGAAAGGTTCTTGATATGCCTGAGGACACGAAGATGGATGTCGTGCACGATAGCGTCTGACCAGACGGCCCAATATGCTGCCGGCCAAAGGTGATGTTGATACCAAGTCGTTCCCATCAAACGCGTCCGGCCGCGCGGCAGCGCTGTAAGAACGAATTCCCCTTGCCGAGATACCATGTAGTTGTGCAAATGGGGAGTGTCGATGTGGCCGTAAGGTGACCATTCGCGCAGCGGCTCGGCGCTTTTTTGGACGGAGAACGCAAGTTTATGCTCGGGCTGCCAAACGGTAATTGGCTCTACAAAATCTCCCGTAGAGAATTCGCAGTATCGAACGGCACCGACACCGTGTCCAATAATTCTTGCGCGAATCGGATACGCAATGCCGGCGCGAAACGGCAGCTCTGTGGGCGGCGGCAGGTCTGGAAAACTTAATACGTTTCGCCAAACGACGGCTGGAGGCGCATCAATATCGATTGAGGTTGTCACCGTATATAAGGGCGCAGCGGGTGGGGCCCCCGCTTCAGCACCCATTATTGTAGGAGCGAGAAACAGGCAGGTGAGCAGCATCGCGATGTTCACCTGCGATGAACGCCGCCCGACAGTGTAGCCGAAAATTGCACCGAGTGCCGCAAAGCCGAGTGCTACCGGCGTAGCCATTAGGATACAGACCCCGCCCTCAAGCGCGAACGCGAGAAGAGCAAGGGCTGTAACCGCGACGGAGAGCAGTGCAATGGAAATACTAGCTCGCAAAGATCGCTCGCCATGCAGGCTATAGAGATGGGCCGCGATCGCTCCTTGAACAAACGGGAGAGCAGCGAATAGCCCCCAGCCGTACGAGTTCAGGTACTGTGTTCCTAGCGTTACCAGCAGCGTGCCGAAGAGTGCGGTTAGAAGCATCGCGAACACGGCAGCACCCAGACCGTCACGGGGGACAATTTTCGAGAGCCACGCCGGGGACTGGTAATTGGAATCTTCAGAGCGCTCCGGCCACGCCGCCGCCACTGCAAACGAAGCGATGTTTGCAATTGGGAAGAAGAACAGGGCAACAAACCAAGGGGGCCAGCCAATCGCACGAAAGCGCTTTGCAGTAATGGACAGGCCTACCCACGCAAAGGGCAACGACGCAGCAAGCATCGTGATAAAAAACGGAGTATCGCTCGGGGCAAGATGTGCGAGCGGTACCGGCATGCCGACCGGCATTATGTAATTTATGAAAGTCCAGTCACGATGAAATGATGCAGCGATAACGACATCCATAGCATGCTTAACGAGCACGCCCACCAAGGCTATTGTTATGTAAGCCCGACGACTGATAGGGCCTGAGAATGAGAATAGTGTGCTCAACATCGTCATTTTGCGCCGCGCTTAAAAAGTGACTGAAGTTGGCCGCGAAGCCCTGCAACGCCGCGAATGGTGGCAACCGGCAAGCGCAAGAACTCGTCTATCAATGGCGTGAGTGTTTCGAAAAGGTCGAGCATGGCACGAATGCGCGCTTTAACGTATCTTGCCGTAACCTCGTCCCCACCGACCTCTTCTGCTGCGCATTCGCGAAGAATTGCAAGCGTTGGATCTACCTCGCGCCGCTTTCGCGCTTCGGTTAGGATTGAAAACATTTGCCAAACATCGGTGATGGCTTCGAAATGCTCCCGGCGGTCGCCGATCAAATGCACCGCGCGAATAATCCCCCATCCGCGCAACTCGCGCAGGCTCGTACTGGCGTTCGAGCGCGCAATTTCCTGATGATCGCAAATCTCCGCGACGTCTAACGGCTTGGGCGAAAGATACAGCATGGCGTGAATTTGTGCGACGGTACGGTTAATGCCCCAGCGAGTGCCTAGCTCGCCCCAGTGCACGACAAACTTACGGGCGGCGGTGGAAAGGGGCGCAGTTTGTTCAGTCATTTCTGTAATTTCAGACATTACAGTAAAAGGGAAGTGAGGTCAACCTGATTCTTACCTCTACACGCCGATAGAGGCCTCGTGCGCCGTGCCGCAATTCACACTTGTCATCAGCGTTGTGCTTGCGTGTGGGGCGTGCAGAGGGTATAGTGGTGGGAAGTGGTGTGTGGTGGTGATTAGGGGAGGCTAGATGCACGCGGACCTGCCGCGTTTTACGGGATCGGTGGAACATGCCCTTGACGACAAGGGCCGCCTCATCGTACCCGCGCGCTTCCGCGAGCGTTTGGGAACGGGTTTTGTGCTCACGATTGCACAGCCGGACCCGTGTTTGGCCCTTTATCCGGCACCAACTTGGGCCGAGTTTTGCAACCGGCTTGAGGCAGCACCCCGCAAGGACGAACGGTTCCGGCGCCTGGTTCGCCACCTGTTCGCCAATACCGAGGAGGTGGCGTGCGATGCCCAGGGCCGTCTTTTGATCCCCGCGCCGCTCCGCACATATGCCGGCATCGAGCGCGACGTCGTGTCGATCGGCTCGCTGACCCGTGTCGAGGTCTGGGCCAAAGAACGTTTGGCCGCCCACGCCGCCCCCGAAGGCGAGGTCGCAGAATTCATGGCCGAGTTGGGACTCTACTGATGGGTTCATTGAGCGCGCCCTTGGGGGATCGTCAAACTTGCAGTCCGCTCGAGCGCGCTATGGCCCGGGGGGCCCCAACCTCGGGTTGGGGGGCGCGGAATCAGATGGAGCGCCTTTTAAATGCACGATGAGCGAGCATGTTTCGGTTCTGTACGCGCCGGCGTTGGACTACTTGGCGATCCGGCCGGAGGGCATCTATGTGGATGCCACCTTTGGAGCGGGCGGCCACAGCCGTGGGATTTTGGAGCGGCTCACGACAGGGCGGCTTATTGCCATCGACGCGGACCCGTTAGCGCAAACGCACCTGCCCTCGCATCCCGCCTTTACCTTTATACAGGCCAATTTCCGGGAGTTACCCTCGGTCCTCGACGACTTGGGCGTGCCGCACATAGACGGAGCGCTCTTCGACTTGGGAGTGTCCTCCATGCAATTTGATCAAGCAGAACGCGGCTTCTCATTCCGCGAGACCGCCCCGCTCGACATGCGGATGAATCCGCTTGCCGGCCAAAGCGCCTACGATATCTTAGCGACCGCCTCGGAATCGGAGCTCGCCGATATCTTCTTTCATTACGGGCAAGAGCGGGCAGCGCGCAAGATCGCTCGCGTCATCGTCCATCGGCGCTTGCAAGGTAAGCTACCGCAAACCACTACGGAATTCGCCGGGCTCGTCAGCGGATTGATGCACCGCAAAGGCATGCGCGAAAAAATTCATCCCGCAACGCGCGTTTTCCAAGCACTGCGCATCGCAGTGAATGACGAGCTGGATTCGCTCAAAGACGGCCTGCAC
>JALYIF010000086.1 GCA_030775925.1 Vulcanimicrobiota bacterium
GGATAACGGAGATCGTGGAGAGCGGCTTCCTGGAAGGACCCTTAATTCTTCCGCGTTTTGTTTTAAGCGAATTGCAGCTGATTGCGGATTCGGTAGATTCGATGAAACGCACGCGCGGGCGTCGTGGTCTTGAGGTCTTGAGCAAACTCCAAGAATTTACCTCAGTGGAGATTAGCGAACGCGACTATCCCGATATCGTGGGCGCTGCCGTTGATGCCAAACTCGTGCGATTGGCGCAAGAGCTTGGCGGCAGATTGCTCACCAACGATTACAACCTCAACAAGGTCGCGCATGTGGAGGGAGTGAGCGTTCTCAATATCAACGAACTCGCCAATGCCGTCAAACCGGTCGTCTTGCCGGGCGAAGAGCTCCATGTCCAAGTAATTCGGGAAGGCAAAGAGCAGCACCAAGGTGTGGGCTACCTTGACGATGGGACGATGATTGTGGTTGAGAATGGGCGGCGCTTGATAGGCGAAGCCGTAGATGTTGCGGTCACAAGTGTGCTACAAACGGTCGCTGGCCGAATGATTTTTGCACGTCTTAGGAAGGAACAGTAAGCATGCTGTGGGGAGCGGTCATTGTTGCGGCGGGGCATGGGAGCCGGTTTGGAAGGCCCAAGCAATTGGTTGAATTAGCCGGAGCGCCGCTTGTCGCATGGTCGATCCGAACCTTTGCACATATGCCAGAAATCGTCGATATCGTATTGGTTACCGAATCTGAGAATATTGAAGCGGTGTATGCTATAGCCGCTGCCGTCGTGAGCGACAAGCCGTTTGCGGTCGTTGCCGGCGGTAATTCACGACAGGCGAGCGTGCGGGCCGGCGTGGATGCTTTACCCGCGCGCTGTAACGCGGTGCTTGTCCACGATGGGGCCCGGCCGCTCGTGCGTGCCAACGATGTGCGCAATGCAATGCGCGTCGTGCGCGAAGGAACCGCATCACTTTTGGCTATGCCGGTGGTTGATACGATCAAGGTGGTTGAGAGCGGAAAGACACAGGTAAAGCGCACCCTAAACCGTCAGGAACTTTGGGCAGCGCAAACACCGCAGTGCGCGACCGTGCACGATATGCGGCGCGCTCACCTGGAGGCCTTACGGGGCGAGACGCAAGCCAGTGATGATGCGGCCCTTCTCGAGCGGATTGGCCTCGATGTCGTGGTTGTGCCTGGTACGGCTGAGAATTTTAAAGTGACGGTCCCCGAAGACCTCACGCGAGCAGAGCATCTGCTGCGTGAGCGCGCGCCGATTACCGCGGACCAAGAAGAGATCTTACTTACGGAAGTCTTTATCGATGAAAGCCTGATCGAGGCGGTATGCAACGAGATCGAAACGCGCGGCGGCACGATCGACGGCATCGACCGCGATCTCCCCAGCGGCGTTGCTATTCGCGCCTATATCGCTTCCCACAAACTGGCGGGCTTCGGCGAGCGCTTTGAAACCATGGCGAGCGGACAAGCGATGTTTACGACTCACTTTTCTCACTTTGCGCCGCGATCGTCCCACGAATCGCTCGCAGGAGCGCAAACCAACCGGCCATGAGTACGAACGTGTGAGGATCGGACACGGCTTTGACGCGCACCGGCTCGTCGATGGGCGCCGATTTGTTCTTGGCGGTGTGGAGATTCCATTCGAGCGAGGAGCACTCGGGCACTCCGATGCCGATGCGCTTGCTCATGCGGTCTGCGATGCGCTGCTTGGCGCGGCAGCACTTGGGGATCTGGGCGCCCATTTCCCGGATACGGAAGCGGAATGGAAAGACGCAGACTCCATGGTGCTTCTTGCGCGTTGCGTAGAGCTCGTCCGCTACGCCGGATTTGGGGTGGAAAATGTTGATGCAACGATCATTTTGCAGCATCCAAAGCTGGCTCCCCATATTGCGGATATGAGAAGACGACTCGCTGAGGTGATGCGGGTTCAGCTGGGCCAGGTTAGCGTCAAAGCCAAAACGAGCGAAGGGATGGGTTATACGGGCGATGGAACAGGAGTGGCCGTGCACGCAGTCGCGTGCTTGCATACCATCGATTGAGTATTATGACCACCCAGCTTGATTATACAAAGTCCCTGCGCGTTCGATACGCACCCTCTCCTACCGGGCAAACGCACGTCGGCGGTGTGCGCACGGCGCTCTTTAACTATTTGCTCGCCCGGCGAACCGGTGGCGCATTTGTGCTGCGGGTCGAAGACACGGACGAAGCCCGGCATAATCCGCAGAGTGAAGCCACGATGATGCGCGATCTGGCCTGGTTTGGGTTGAGTTGGGATGAAGGGCCGGATGTGGGCGGACCCTACGGCCCATATCGCCAGTCGGAGCGCCTTGCCACATATCAAGCATCCAGCACCAAACTCGTTGATGCAGGTCTTGCCTATGCGTGCTATTGCACGCAAGAAGAATTAGAGACCGATCGCGAGAGCCAGCGCGCTCGCGGCATTATGGCAACCAAATATTCGGGGCGTTGCCGTTCCCTCTCGCCCGAACAGGTACAAGCGTATGATGCGCAAGGCCGCTCACACAATATTCGCTTCATCGTACCTCCGGGTGCGACGGTCGTGCATGACCTGATCAAAGGTGACGTGCATTTTGAGAACGAGAGCTTTGGCGATTTCGTCATCGTGAAATCTACGGGCGGGCCGACCTATAATTTTGCTGCCGCAATCGACGATGCATTGATGCAGATCACTTTGGTCGTACGCGGCGATGAGCATTTAGCGAACACACCCGTGCAAATGATGCTGCAGAAGGCACTCGATCTACCCGTTCCGGAGTACGCGCATGTGCCGCTCATCCTGAACGAGGATCATTCCAAGCTCAGCAAACGGCACAACACGGTCGGTGTTGACGAATACCGCACGCAAGGGGTTTTGCCCTCAGCACTCCTCAATCATCTGGTGCTCTTAGGATGGTCTCCAGGTGACGAACGTGAGGATTTCACGCTTGAGGATTTGGTCCAGCTCTTTACGCTGGAGCGCGTACACAAATCGCCGGCTGTTTATAACGCGGTTCGGTTACGTGCATTTAACCAGCGCGCACTTCGCAAGCTTCCGCGGGAGCAACTGGCTGAAATGATTAGTCAAGCCATGCAGGAGCACGGTTTGCTTGAAACGCCGCCGCCCGAAGCGGCGATGCGATGGATCGACACGTTTATTGATGCTTACGGGGAAGAGATACACACCATTGCCGATGCATTGCCACTCGTCGCCGCACTGCGAGCAGAGGCGGTTGTCGTGCCCGCGCTCGAGCTCGAGCGGCTGCGTTCGCGAGAAGTGCTATTTTATTTGGACGCCGTAAGCCAGTACGTAGATTCTCAAGCCGAACTACGCGGTTTGCCGCTTAACCACGATTTGCCGGAAATCGCCAAAGAGTTCGGTCTCAAGAAGAAGGACGCATACCACAGCGTGCGCATGGCCCTCACGGGCCAGCAGGGCGGCGCGCCTCTCACGCTGCTGTTTCCGCTGCTCGGGCACGATCGGATCATGATGCGAATCGGGGCCATCAACTCGCATTTGCTGCACGGCCGCGGGCTCGAGCCCATCAAGTTCGGACCTGACGGTGAACCCTTCGAGCCCATCCATGGGAGTAAACCGGCGGGCGAGTAGCAACCGCTGCTGCTCTTAACCGGTTCCAGAGAACGATGACGACACCGCTGCAGACTTTCTTAGCCGATCTGCGTGCCCCGCTCGAGCGCGATCCCGCGGCTTCGAGTTGGCTGGATGTCGTCCTTTCCTACCCCGGTTTTCATGCCATCACCGCACACCGCGTGAATCACGTGCTCTATCGTGCCGGGATCCCGGTCTTGCCGCGATTCCTCGCTCACCTCGCACGATTTTTCACCGGTATTGAGATTCATCCGGCGGCGCGCATTGGCAACGGTTTCTTTATCGATCACGGGATGGGCGTGGTGATCGGTGAGACCGCCGAAGTCGGCGACAACGTCACGCTCTATCAGGGCGTGACCCTTGGCGGCACCAGTTTGCTGCACGGAAAACGGCACCCGACGCTGGGAAACAACGTAACAGTTGGTTTAAACGCCGCCGTTCTTGGCGCGATTACCGTGGGTGAGAATTCAAGGGTAGGCGCCGGCTCGGTGGTCGTCAAAGACGTTCCGCCCAATGCAACGGTTGTTGGCGTGCCCGCGCGAGTCGTTCTGCAAGATGGAAAGCCCGTGCACGCCATGAGTTCGCGGCCGCAAGTGGATATGCCCGATCCAAACGCGCAACTTATCGGACAACTTTCGCAAAGGATTGCCGAGCTTGAACGCCGCCTTGCGGCCTTAACCGGCGGGAAAGATGACGATGTCTCTAAGGCTGTATAATACGCGAACCCGCGCGCTACAAGAATTTGCTCCCATAAATCCGCCGACCGTGCGGATTTATGTTTGCGGCATGACGCCGAGTGCGGAGTCGCATCTGGGGCATGCGCGATCGTTCCTATTTTTCGATGTGCTGCGGCGTTACCTCAAACATCTGGGTTACCAGGTAACGTACGTTCAGAACGTTACCGATATTGATGACCGCAGTATCGCGCGCGGAATCGAGACGGGTGAGAACTGGTACGATATTGTTACCGCGTACTACACGTCATTTCTCCATTCAATGCAGCTTCTGGGATGGACGCCCCCCGATCTCGAGCCGCATGCGACGCACTACATTGAGAAAATCATCGCGATGATTGCTGAGCTGATCGAGCGCGGATTTGCCTACCCGTCCAAGGATGGCGTGTACTTCCGCGTTTCGAAGTTTCCGCAGTACGGGTCCCTCTCACATCGTAATCTTGATGAACTTGTGTCCGGCGCTCGCATCGAAGTGGACGAATTTAAAAATGATCCGCTCGACTTTGCGCTGTGGAAGTTTGCCAAACCCGGAGAACCTTTTTGGGAAAGTCCTTGGGGTGCGGGGCGTCCCGGCTGGCATATTGAGTGCTCCGCGATGGCGCGCGAATTGCTGGGCGAACACTTTGACATCCATGGTGGCGGCGCTGACTTGATCTTTCCGCACCATGAGAATGAGATTGCGCAGAGCACGCCGCTGATGTCCGATAGCAGCAAACCGATGTCGGAGTTTTGGATGCATGGCGGCTTACTGCTCTTTGAAGGCAAGAAAATGTCGAAGTCGCTGGGCAACTTCGAGCCGATGTCCGCAGTCCTGCAACGGCATGATCCCCAAGCAATCCGATTGCTCTTTTTACAGACCAGTTATCGAAAGCCGATGAATTTTACGGAAGATTCCATCGGCGCGGCCACCACGGTTCTTACTCGGATCAGGCAAGGATATCGGGAACTTCATGCGTTGGCAGACGGTCAGGGGGGCGGTGAGATTGTAGGCGGCGCGCTGACTGAATCGCTTGAAGCGGCCCTGAATGAGGACATGAACACTTCGGTAGCGCTTAGCAAGGTTGTGGCCGCTGCATCGACGCCGGCGGTCTTGCTGCGAGCACACGGAGATGACGCTCGAAAAGCTTTTGCCGAGTTGCACCATGCCCTTGATGTGTTAGGGTTAAGCCCGGACGTCCGCTGGCTCAAGGCCGGGCACGCCGCGTTGCCGGCAGATTTCCTCGAACGCCTGGGCAAAGAAGTCGGGCCGGAGGTTTCGTTGAATGGCGACTCGGGAGAAGCGGCCATTGCGCGCATCATCGCGCTACGCACCCAGGTACGATCGGAGAAGAATTGGGCTGAGTCCGATCGTCTACGCGATGTACTTGCTCGCTGCGGCGTCATCCTCAAAGATTCGAAAGAAGGCACCACGTGGAACGTCGCCCCCGGATAGACCATCGCAAGCGCCAGGATGTCGCCGATCTGGATGACATCTTGTACGGCGTTCATGCCGTGGGCGAAGCTTTGGCGGCAGGCGAGAAATTGCGAAAGCTCCACGTTGCAGACGACCGCAAGCGCGATCCGGTCGTCCGCCGTTTGCTTGACGAAGCTAAGGCATTGGACGTGCTCGTGCGCTTTGAAGACCGTGGATTCTTTTCGCGCTTTCCGTACAAAGCGCACCAAGGGATCGTTGGATACGGCCAGCCGTTTCCGTATACGACGGTCGAAGAGATCATGGGTAATCCGGAGCGCAGCAGCCCGCTGCTTGTCGTCTTGCTGGACCATATCACCGATCCGCATAACGCCGGGGCAATTATCCGCACCGCGGAGTGTGCCGGCGCGCACGGGGTGGTCCTCCCGGAGCGGCGCTCGGCCGGCGTGAACGCGACGGTTCGAAAGGCGGCTGCCGGGGCGGCAGCGCACCTGCCTGTGGCGCGGGTCTCCAATATCGCTCAGACAATCCGCATGCTCAAAAAGGCGGGAGTCTGGATATTTGGCGCGGATTTAGGGCCCGAATCGGTTTCTTTGACCGAGGCCGACTTTAGTCGAGATGCGGCCTTGGTGATTGGTGCCGAGGGCGAGGGATTGTCGCAATTGGTGCGCCGTGAATGTGACTATTTGGTGAGAATTCCTATGCTGGGCAAGGTTGAATCGCTCAACGCTTCGGTTGCAACCGGTGTCTTGCTTTATGAGGCCGTTCGGCAGCGCCGGGCAGCCCTGGTAGGTAAGCCAGCCTAAACCTCGGCGGCTCGAGCGTGATGCCGGGGAGCCAAAGAAGCGTGAGCCTTTCAGAGTTTTAACCTTGACTCGCAAGGGGGCACCTCCTATACTATGCAGGATGTGCCGCGCTCGACGAGCTGCGGCTTGCGATTTTCGGCACATTCTACAACCCTGGGGGCAGTAAAGATGGCAATGACCCATCCTGCGTCGGATGGACTCGAATATCACGAGCGGGCGGACGAGGACCTGGTTTCCACGGCGAAGGCCGGAGACAACCTCGCAATGGAGTTCCTGCTCAACAAATATAAGAACTTCGTACGCATCAAAGCGAAAAGTTACTTCTTGATCGGAGCCGACCGCGAAGATATCATCCAAGAAGGGATGATCGGTCTCTATAAGGCCGTCCGCGACTTTAAAGCCGATAAGCTTTCGAGCTTCCGCGCTTTTGCCGAGCTTTGCATCACGCGTCAAATTATTACCGCCATTAAGACGGCGACGCGTCAGAAGCACATTCCGCTCAATCAATATATCTCGCTTAACAAACCGATTTATGACGAGGACAGCGAGCGCACGTTGCTCGATGTCATGGCGTCCAATAAGATGTCTGATCCCGAAGAACTGGTGATTAACCAGGAAGTATCGCAAGACATCAAGGAGCGGATTCAGGAGAATCTCTCTGAACTCGAATCGCAAGTGTTGCTTTCCTATCTCGAAGGCAAGAGCTATCAAGAGATGGCGCGCGATCTCGGACGCCATGTTAAATCAATTGACAATGCGCTCCAGCGCGTCAAACGGAAGATCGAGAAAAATCTCTCGGAGATCGAACTGCCGTAGTCTGGAAGACTCTACTCAAAAAAGGGCGCCGGGTGCGCCTTTTTTTTATCGAACTTGCACTCTATGCTGGAGCTCATATGATATTGCGTTTCTCGCTATTCACATTCCTCATTTCGCTCGCGCTCGGCACCGCCGCCCTGCCTCAAACGTCCATCTACGACCAAGCCCACGAGCTCTGGCGTCAAAATAAAAACGCCGAGGCAATGGTACTGCTCGATCGTGCACTCGCGACCAATCCGAAACAAGCCAAGCTGCTCGTACTGCGCGGCGACGTGAAGGACGCACAAGAAGATTACACCGGAGCGATTGTTGATTACTCAGCCGCGATTGCAATAAATCCCGATTATGAATATGCCTATGCCACACGCTGCGATACGCGCGGTACTATTGGTGACTACAAGGGGGCATATGAGGATTGTGCCAAGGCCATATCGCTCGATCCGCAAGATCCATACGCCTATCGCGCTTTTGCCGGTGCCGAGTATTATGACGGTAAGGCGAATGAGGCGCTTGCCCACATTACGAAATCGATTAGTCTGGATAACGCGGTTTCTCGTTCGTTTGCATTGACGTGCGGAATCCTTCGGGATCTCAAACAATACGACAAGGCGCAAGAAAACTGCAACAAGGCGATCGCCTTGGATGCGACGTATGCCTGGCCCTACTACAATCGTGGTCGAGTCGATCTCGCGCAACAGAACTGGGCGCAAGCCGTCGCTGATTTTAAGACATATTTGAAAATGGGCGTTTCGGAACCGTACGCGAACTACAACATTGCTTTGGCGGATCTGCAGCTCAAAGACTACGCGGAAGCGCTCGTAAATATAAATGTGTATCGCGTGCACCATCAAGATGACCCTGATGGGTACATCTTGCGAGCTCGAGCCTATGCCGGCTTAGGGAAGGTTGCGCCGGCTATCGAGGATGCGACGGCAGCGCTGCGTCACTATCGCATTGATGCCAACGACGAAGGCGCCGCCGATGCGCAAGCGCTGCTCGATTCGTTGAAACATTAGGCTTCTAGAGCGAGCGCTTTTACAATCACGCTATAAAATTCTTCTTTGTCGCCCAATGGATCGAGAACGTATACCTGCGCTGGCGCCTGCGGCTGCTGCGACTCAATCGCAACCGTTACTTGGCGCCGCGCGCAGACGTCCATGCAACTCGTGCTGATTGCCCGAACTTT
The DNA here is from genome assembly GCA_030775925.1 of Vulcanimicrobiota bacterium. Classification (GTDB taxonomy): domain Bacteria; phylum Vulcanimicrobiota; class Vulcanimicrobiia; order Vulcanimicrobiales; family Vulcanimicrobiaceae; genus JACRUB01. The sequence goes on from JALYIF010000086.1 coordinate 8,546, forward strand.
GCCCCAGTGCCCGTCTTCCTTGAGACGGGTCTTGAGCCAATCGCGTAAATCAAAATTGCCGATCTGTGCCGCAGTTTGCGGATCTTCCTCGGGAATGCGCTCTTTGTAACAGCGCTCGCAGACTAATACGAGTCCGCCGTTTTGCCATTTCGTTTTTACGGGTTGCATTGTAGCAGTAGGACCCTTTGCAGTGCAGCGCGGTTGCGGAAAATGAAGAAGGCCCGCAAAGCGGACCCTCTAAAGAGTTAGCCGACGGTGGGACTCGAACCCACGTGTCCTTTCGGAGGCGGCTTACAAAGCCGCTGCTGTCGCCGCTGAGCCACATCGGCTTGCTGAAGTTTCTTACCAGCGACCGCGATTCTTCAACAATTTGCCGTTTGTTCCTCGGCGATGACCTTAGTCCGTCGTTAGGGATTGGAGCGTCCACCCTTGCGAAAGGCCCGCCCTTTTCCGCGATTGAGACCACGGTAGGTCAGGGTCAATGCATGACAATTTGGGCAGAGAAGGGTCAGATTTGCGATGCTATTGTTGCGCCAATCTCCGTCGATGTGCTCTACTTCGATTGGAACTCGTCCCGTTTTTGGATGTCGCTCTTGCCAATTGCAGCGCGTGCAACGCTCCCCTAAGGTCGCAATCAAATATCGTCGGAGAAAACCGTTGCTGAGAATGGTGGCCGGATATTGACCGGCCTCAAGGAGTTTTGATCGCGTTTGAAACTGGAATTCATGCTGGCATTTTAAAGAACAATATTTTGTCGCGCCTTTGCTAACTGGTTTTCCGCAGTTGTTGGCACACCAGCCGCGCCATTTCTTTGGATTCATAGCGCATTGTTGCATGGGACCGTGCCGGCACCGTGGCATGGTGCGCAATCGGGGGCAGCGAAGATGCGGCCTCATGGACAACCTGCGCATCCAACGAGCGATCCTGGAAGATCTGGACGATCTGCTCCCGCTTTTTGCCGGCTACCGGACGTTTTACCAGCAGCAGCCGGATGCTGACGGCGAGCATCGTTTCCTTCACGACCGGTTGGCGAATCACGAATCGGTTATTTTTATTGCCCGCCACGGGCAGCAAGCGGTGGGATTCGCGCAGCTGTTTGCGACATTTTCGTCGGTCCATTTGCAGCCGGCCTTTATCCTAGAAGATCTTTTCGTGCACGCAGATGCCCGCAAGTTGGGTGTGGCGGCGGCTCTGCTCGAACGCGCCAAACTCCATGCGCGAGAATGGAATGCTGCCGGGATGTTTCCTGAAACAGCGCATGCCAATCGCGCGGCCCAGCGCGTGTACGAACGAGCAGGTTGGCAATTGGAAACACAATTTCGTAAATACAACTGTCCGCTGCGTTAAGATAAAAGAGGACCCGTGCCGTAGCACGAGCCCTCTTCCTGGCGCGTTGGAGTGATCCTAGTGTCCCGAGTCAGAAGTCCGGCGACATTCTCCAGCAGGCTTTTTCCCCGCTGCATTGTTGCTCCTCACTCACAACGCTAAGGCGTTGCTCGCTCCTCGCGCCTCGCAGCGAGAAAAAATCCAAGCTGGATAATGCCACCAACTTCTAACTCGGAACACTAGAGGTGGAAGCCGATCACGTTGCCGCCCAGGCTTGCGTCCATCGTGACGGTCGTAATCCACGCGGGGCTTACCGTGAAGCTTGCTACGTGGCCACTTTGTAGTCC
>JALYIF010000087.1 GCA_030775925.1 Vulcanimicrobiota bacterium
TTCGCTTTTTTTGCCTAGGGTCCCGGGGCAGGGTCGGGGAGGGGCCGGTTGGCCGGCCATGCGACGCAGTTCTCCAATCGAATCTGTAACGGGTCCATGGCCCCGGGCGGCAGCTTCACTTCGAAAAATTGCGTGTAGCCTGTCTTGACGCCCAGGCGGGTCTGCGGCGGAAACTCGGTTTCGCTAATTCCGGGCGCGTGGGTGGAAGCGAGGACTGCGTTGAGTTCTTGAGCACTGGCCGGCGACGTATATTGAAGCGTCCGCATGCCCAGGAATGTCTTTCCATCTTGGCGCGTGTAGAGGAAGCCGATTACTTGATTTGGCGTATAGGTGGCTTGGGAGACTACTCTATCGATCCGAACGATTTCGCTCGCGCGATCGAGCGGCTGATCGATAACGTTGGGAACTTGCTTGGCAGAGTCCATACAGGGGCCGCGGGTGTCCACATACTGGGCGGGCAGCGGCGCCGCACTTTGAACCGGCATCGATGGCGGTGCATTTGACGGTGAAGGCGCCGGTGCTTGAGCAACTTGGAAATTCAGGGCAAGAACAAGTGTCGCGCTAAGCATCATCATGGACCTAGTGCTTCGTCCTTACGCGCAGAGACCTTGCCATCCGTGGCGAACTGGAGACCGGCTTTGAGTATCGATCGCGGCCTTCTCGAACGCTCCGTCTCGGTCAAAGGACCGGTTGGCGCGCCACCCGCGGTGCTCGTTCACGGCGTGCATCTTGGACGGTATTCCTGGACGCCGCACGTTGAGTTGCTTACGAAGTCATTTCGCGTAGCAACGATCGATCTTCCGCGGCACGGGACCCTACACGGCGTTGCCTTTACTCGCGAACACCTCACACAGCAACTTCAGTATGTGATTGAAGATGTTCTGGGTGAGCCCGCCTTACTTGTTGGTTACTCGCTTGGCGGCTACGTCATTACACAGTTCTCGCAGGCGTTTCCGTCCTCAAGCAAGGGATTGATCCTTGCGGGCTGTTCTCTGGATCCCACTGACTGGCGCAGGAGCCTCTATGGTGCCGCGATCGACATCACCGAACACGTCCCCCGTCCGTTTTTTAACATGAGCAGCAATCTTTTTTTCCGGCTCACTCTCGAGCCGCAACTAGCGCAAGCCATCATCTCAAATCCGTTTGACTCGCGCGTTTTCCGCGAGGCACATGAAGTTTTTGACAACAAACATTTTAGCCGGATGCTGGAGAACTATCCGGACAAGATTTTGTTTGTGAATGGCGAGTACGATGCGGTGTTTCGACCACAGACCGCACGCTTCGCACGCGCGAGTTCCGCGCAAACGCGCATTGTGAGCGGCACCGATCATGTCTTTCCACTACGCCGCCCGGCAGAGTTCTGCAAAATTATTTCAGAGTTTTAACTACTCGGGCCAAGCAATATCGACCGGCGTTGCCTCAACATGTTCTTTGGGCATCTTCACCTTGCGCTGCCGAACGTGGCGGGCAATGCCGTCGACGCCGAAGTCCGCAGCGAGCGCAAGGGTTACCAGCGACAGCACGATGAGAGCGCTCGACCCGCCGGCAAGACCGCTATAGGTTAAATAGCTCCCTTTGGTAAGCACGAACCCCAAAGCCAGGACGAGGGATCCGAAGGCGCTTGCCCGGGTAAAGAGTCCGAAAATCAACAGGACGCCCACGAGCACCTCCGCAGCGCCCAAGACCGGCACGAGCGTATGCGCATTATGCATGACGTCGCGCGCGAGCACGCCATGGTACCAGGTGGGAAATGCGGCGGTCGCCCCACCCAGCAGTTTTGCTAACCCGTGCAGCAGCCATACGGCCCCAAGATAGATGCGAACGATTGTTAGCCAAAAGGCCGCATGAGGTGACAAGCGGTTCGTCATATGCGAATCATACCCACGGCAGCAGCTAAAGGTGTCATCGGGGCAGAAGCAATCGGCATGGCAACCGTGATTACCGCCCACGCACCAGCTGCTCAACGACGTTGGGCGCTGTTTACCGTGTTCGCCATGGTCGCGCTCAGTATTGCGGTCATCCCCTTTGCACGCATCCAGGGCCCCGACATTCCGGCATTCTTGCCGTTCATCGTTTGGGGCGCGGTCTTTAATGAAGTCGCCACCGCCTATCTGCTGTCTCGCCATCTGCGCGCCAGTGGAATATCGGCACTCGGAGTCTTAGCCAGCGCCTACGTCGCAACTGCGGTGCTCACACTTGGGTACATGGCGACATTTCCCGGACAAATCGCTGCATATCTGAATGCCGCCTGGCACTTGGCATTCCCGCTGCTAGTTATCGCCTACTCATTGGCGCGCCGGCGATCTGCTGCGCTCACACCGGAGGCCGCTGCCCGTCTGTCGTTGCGCGCGCCTGTTTTTGCAGGCGTGCTGAGTGCCGCTGTCGTCACCGTCGCGCTTCGTTTTAGCCACAATGTGCCGGCGCTAGGAATTGCGGGCGATTATTCTTCGGCCACCAGTTTAGGCGGCGCGGCAGCCACCGCGCTCATTACTTTGGCGGCGATGGCTGTTATCTGGAACCGCACGCGGGGGAACTCCGCTACCCACCTGTGGCTTTTAGTTTCACTCGCCGCGCTCTTCCTCGATCTTGTGCTCACGATGTACGCGCACCATACTTTTACCGTTGGATGGATCGCCGCGCGTTTTTACAGCTTACTTGCGGCAAGCTTCGTCTTCATCGCGCTCATGGAAGAAGCGGGGCGTTTAAGCACTAGCGTCATCGATGCCGAACGCAAACTCAATGTGATTTTTGATAGCGTCGCCGACGCGATCCTAACCATTGACGCCCGCGATGTTATCGCTTCTTGCAATCACGCAGCCGCAATGTTGTTTGACATCAGCGTGGACCGGCTCATCCGCATGCCGGTCACTCGAATTATCCCGGACTACATTGTCGCAATGGACTCCGTACCCAAAGATGCCACCGTCGAGGTACGAGGCCAACGCAGCGACGGTTCTATTTTTCCGCTTGAGATTGCGGCTCGCGAAGCTGCCGGTAAAACAATGATGACGATTGTGATTGCCCGCGATATCACCTCGCGCAAGCGTGCGGAAGCGGCACTTGCTTCAGCGCGCGATCAAGCGCTCGAAACCGCTCGTCTGAAAGCTCAATTCTTGGCTACGATGAGCCACGAAATCCGGACACCAATCAATGCAATCGTCGGGATGTCCGAACTTTTGCTCGGGACCACGATGACCGAAGAGCAACGCGAGTACGCCGACACCGTCAATACTTCTGCGGAATCACTGTTGGCAGTGATTAATGACATTCTGGATTTCTCAAAACTCGAAGCCGGAAAAATGGAATTGGATAGCGTTCCTTTCTCCCCGCTCGCGATCGTGGAAGCGATGGCAGATATCTTGGCCTCACAAGCCCGCCGTAAGGGCTTGTCGCTGGTTACCTATATAGCACCCGATGTTCCAAAAGCGGTCGCCGGCGATCCCAACCGTCTCAAACAAATTTTACTCAATCTATTAAGCAATGCTGTGAAGTTCACGCAAGAGGGCAACGTCATGATTCGTTGCGTGGTCGAGCAGCGAGCAGGCGATACAATCGTGCTACGCTTTTCGATTACCGACAGCGGCATCGGATTGGATGAAGCAACCAAGTCGCGCCTGTTTACGCCATTTTCGCAAGCGGATGGCTCGACCAGCCGGCGCTTTGGAGGAACGGGTCTCGGACTTTCGATCGCCAAACGCCTGGTTACCATGATGGACGGCATCATTGATGTCGAAAGCGTAGAGGGCAGCGGCAGTACGTTCTTTTTCACTGCGAAATTCGCGCAACTCTCCGACGATATGGCGCCCGTACCACACGAACACATGGAGGTCATCGCCGGCAGCAGCGCACTTTTAGTGGATGACGACAAAGTTTCGCGCGACATCCTCATGCAGTATCTCGCGTCTTGGGGAATCGCCGTCGACATCGCGGCTAATGCCGAAGAAGCCCTGGACCTTCTGGGGCGTGCAGAAGAGAACCAGACGGAATATAACTTTGCCATCATCGATTACTTCATGCCCAAAGTGGACGGCATCGAGCTGGGGCAGCTCATTCATGGTCTCGAGCAGTATGCAACCATGCCGTTGATCTTGGTAACCGCATTTGATGAAGCCGGGCGTGGCAAAGTCGCCGTTGAGGCCGGGTTTGCGGGCTACCTGCGAAAACCCATGCGTCAGTCATCGCTCTACGACGCTATTGCGGTTGCAACGCAGCGGCGCGAACTTCCCACCCATCCGCGCACGCCCGTCCCAGCTCCGCCTGTCGCCCGCGAAGGCGCTCAGCTGCGAATTCTGCTTGCCGAAGATCATCCGGTGAACCAGCGCCTTGCGCTCAAACAATTGAGCAAACTTGGTTACCTGGCGGTGGCGGTAAACGACGGGCAAGAAGCCGTTGATGCACTTGAGCGGGAGCACTACGACCTCGTCCTCATGGATTGTCAAATGCCCGTCATTGACGGCTTTGAGGCAACGCGCCTGATACGTAAGAACGAAACACAAACCGGCAAGCATGTTCCGATCGTCGCCATGACCGCCAATGCAATGGAGGGTGACCGCGAAGTTTGCCTGGCTGCGGGGATGGACGACTACATTGCAAAACCCGTGCAGATGACCGCGCTGCGCACAATGCTGGAACGGTGGACATTAGAACGTGAACCTGAACACCGATAAATCGATCTTGGATTTAAACCGGCTCCTAGAGGTGTACGAGGATGACCACGAGGGTATGCTCGAGCTCTTTGATTTGATGATCAAAAACAACCGTGGATTGTTGGAGAAACTCGAGTCGGCCACAACCGAGCACGACCTTGAAGGTGTACGGAAAGCCTCACACTCAATGAAGGGTTCGGCCGGCAATGTTGGCGCCACGGCATTGCACGCGCTGGCGGTATCAATCGAAGATGCGGCGCGGGATGGTTCATGGGATCGCTTAGAACACAGCGTCCCTCTCGCGCGTCCGGCATTCGATCGCTTGCGGCGCGAAATCGATTTGCTCAGAAGCGACTAGGCGCGGAGTTCTCCGGCGGTTGCCAGCGCCTGCTGAAGGGACCATGTTCTTCCCTCATCATAAAGCTTTCGGTATTGATCGCTCTCCAAATATTCTAAAAGCGCGGCTCTTTGATTCTCGGTAGCCAGTTGTTGGCCGGCCGATCGTGAGAGGT
>JALYIF010000088.1 GCA_030775925.1 Vulcanimicrobiota bacterium
GGGCAGTATCGAGCGTCCCGTGTCCGGCTCGAGGCCCTCAAAGCTAACGGAGTAGTCTGTCCACAGATGCGACGGCTCGAGATGCAGCCAGTTCGAAAATCGTACCGTATCTTGAGCGCGTTCGGTCGCGATATATTGCACGCCGTGCAACTGCACGAACGATACCATCCACCGCACTTTGGTGACCGGCCCACGTGCGAAGTTGCCCTCTGAGACGAGCCTTTGGGTAGTGTAGTTCTTTGTGTCGATCCATAGTTCGCGTAAGCGGTAGCGCTTGGGATCGCGTAGCGGGTGCAGCGCAATATGATAGTCGGTTCCAGCCGCATAAGGCTCTACGCCAACCAGTTGCATTTCATAGTCGCGGTGGACCGCGGTCACCGAGCCAATTTCAACCAGTGTATTCGGGGTCGGCGTCGCACGCGGATTTGGAAACTCCGCACGAATTTGCGCGACCAGTTCTTTATCGCTAAGTTTCTTATACTGTGGGGCGGGCGCGATGCCGAACGAATAATTCGGCGCTAGAGCCGGCAAACCAAATGGATCGGGCAGCGGCTCGGGCTTCGACAATCCAATCGGGCCGAGCGAGAAGTTGTAACAGCCCACAGGGCGGTAGGGACGGTCGCGCTGCTCCTGGCTTATCGTGTCCGGGGTTGCCTCATTCGTACGCAGATCGTAGCGAACCAAGTAGTGCTTGGTGATATCCGATCCGTTGTCGAGCGCATGCAACGCAACGGTGTATCGCAATGCGGTTGGGTACTTCTGCATCAGCCATACCTGCCGCGCGTTCGCAAAAACCGTGTACGGGTCGACGGCGCTTTGGGCGGCTACTGGAATCGCTGTTGCGATCACGAAGGCAAGGGCAACCACTATTCTTCGCATGAGCCTCTAACGAAGGCAACCAACCGGTAGTTCCCTACGCGGGTTGCCCCATTCCCAGCTCAGCGGTTCCCGGAGTTGAGGGAGGCGTGATTCCGTATCTACAAAGTAGGCGCATGATTGCAATTCTCGGCCTCGTTGTGCTCGTAGTCTTCGTACTCGCATTTTTTGTTGGCAGAACGCAAGAAAAAATCTGGATGCGCTGGGGCCTGGTCGTAGGTGTGGGACTTTTCGTCCTCCTCTACCTATTCCGATCCATGCTAACAACGCACTGAGTTTGCCCCCGATCGAAAACGAGAGCCCGCCACATTTGTGGCGAACTCTCGATGAAATTTGGTGCACCCCCCGAGACTCGAACTCGGAACCAATTGATTAAGAGTCAACTGCTCTACCATTGAGCTAGAGGTGCGATGCTTCGACAGGCTCAGCATGACACTGTGTTGGCTCAGCCGTGACATTTGTGTCACCCTGAGCTTGTCGAAGGGTGTTAATGTGCGCCCTCCGGGACTCGAACCCGGGACCAATAGATTAAAAGTCTACTGCTCTACCAACTGAGCTAAAGGCGCAACTTTAGCACTTCGGCGCCCCGGCGCCGAACGCGCATCCTGCGCGGTGCTTCCGTCGCGGCATCCGTGCCGCAACCGCCCTAGTTTACCCAGCACAGCCCCGTTTGACAAGTGGTTTGCGCGCATCCTGCCCTTTTAGGCGGTGGCGGGTGCATCCTTACGAGCCAAGACGGCTGGATACATTGCTGCAAGCTCGACAGCCGAGACGGCCCGCGAATAAAAGTAGCCTTGTGCAAAGCGACACCCAGCTTGGCGAAGCATATCGCGCTGTTTCTTAGATTCGACTCCCTCGGCTACGACGCGCAGATCGTAGGCCTCTGCGAGCGTCATCAGGGTGCGCACGATGGGCTCGCTGGCAATCTCGCCGTCGGCGGCCGCTACAAAGGAGCGATCGATCTTTAGCTGGTCGATGCGAAATTGCTGGAGGTATCGCAGCGAGGAGTAACCCGTCCCAAAGTCGTCAATGCAGATTTTAAAGCCGAGTTTTTGCAAGCGCTCAAAGAGCAAATTCGCACGCGTATTGGAATCGAGCACGACGCTCTCGGTAATTTCAAGGGTAAGCTCGCGCGGATCAACGCGGTGATTCTCGCACGTCGACGTAAGGAAGCGCTCAAACTCCGGATCGAAGATTTCCGAAGCAGAGACATTCACGCTCATGCTGAATTCCGGCTGCGACGACCCATTCCAATTCCGCCGCCACTTCGCAAGCTGCTTGCACGCGGTCTCAACGACAAAACGCCCGATTGGAATGGCAATGCCCGTCTGCTCTGCCAGCGCCATAAAGTCGCCCGGGAGAATTAAGCCTTCGGTTGGATGGTCCCAGCGGATCAGGGCTTCGCAGCCTGCCAGGGTCGCGTCTCCAATACGGACGATTGGCTGGTAGAGTAAGCGGAACTCGTTGCGTTGCAGGGCCAGGCGCAGGTCTGTTGTGAGTTGCAGGCGGCGACCCGCGCGCGCGTGCATGTTCGAATCGAACAGCGCGTAACGGGACCCGCCACCGGACTTTGCTTGCGACATAGCCGTGTTGGCATCGCGCATAACATCTTCAGCCCGTTCGTAGGTGGCCGTACCGACGGCAATTCCGATGCTGCAGGCGGCAAAGACAGCGCGGTCCCCCACTTGAATCGGTTTGCACACATTGTTGAGGATGCGGCGAGCCACCGATTCAACGTGCAAAATATCCCCGAGCGATCGAATGAGCACGGCGAACTCATCACTTCCCAAACGCGCTACCAGGTCGTTTGGATCCAGCGAAGCACGCAAGCGCGTAGAGACAGACTGCAAAACCAGATCGCCAGCGTTATGCCCTAAACTTTCGTTAAAGTCTTTAAAATGATCCAGATCGATGAAAAGAACGGCAAAAAATGAGTCGAGCAACGCGCCGGACTCCGCGAAGCGGTCGCGCAATTGGGTTTCGAACATGAGACGATTTGGCAAGCCCGTCAGGCCATCGTGCGTCATGTCGTGCACCAGACGGCGCTCACTGCGCTTAATCTCTGTGATGTCGCGAAACATACACATTGCGAACTGTGGCTGATTGCGATCGTCATTGACAACGGACACGGTAGCATCCACCCAGAGCTCCAGGCCATCGTCCAGAACGTAACGCTGCTCGAACTCAAAGAGCGGTCGCTGTCCGCGAAATACTTGATCTAGATCGTCCTGGTGGCCGTCCAAAAACTCCACGGCGTCGCGCCCAAAGGTTTCACGAAAGACTGAGTTCGCATCGACCACCGAAGCGCTTTGATCCAGAATGGCTATACCCAAGGCGGCACCATCAAAGACTGCGCGGAATTGCGCTTCGGTCAGGGCGAGCGCTTTTTCCGCATGCTCGCGGGCAAGCTCGGCAGTCAGGCGCGAGGATTCTTCTTTTGCGCGTTCGAGTTCTTGACGGTCCCGACGCGCCGCAAAGCGCACGATCTCAAGCATTAATCCAATCAGCAGCAATGCCCCGAGGATCACGCCGAGCTTGAAAAGGCCGCGGCGCGTCTCTTCGAACGCTTGGCGCGCCGCCAGATTTTCCGAAAGCAGCATTGTCAAATTGGTGTCCATCCGCTTGACGGCCTCGATGGCGGGTAGACGGCGGCGCTCAATTTCGTTTACGGTAACGCCGGGTTTCTCGGCAACGACGAGTGCGGACTCAAATTGCGCATAATTTGTCAAGGCAGGAAGCAGACTCAGTACTTCTTCTAGCCGGCGCTGATTCTCAACCCTACTGCTCGACAGAGCTTTATGCTCCTGTCCGATGAGGATGTTAATTTCATCAGCGATAATTTTTATTTCCCCAACCGCGCTATTCCCCAGGCTGTTAAGGTTAATCGCCAGATCAATTCGGTCTCGCATGCTGAGGCGCTTTTGCTGCACGAACTGGAACGAAAGCGCCGAAGAGGTCTGTAGCGTCTTCAGGGTGCGCGGGGTTTCCGCTAATACGAGATCCGAAAGATTTTGCGCGTTCACGTTCGGATCGTAAATGAGCCGGCTATTCTCTTCCAACTCGTCGTACGTGGCAATGAGTTCCTTACTCAACTGTGTCGAAAACTTTGCCGAATCGGGATGGGCGCGGGCGGATTTCCAAGCGCTCAATGCATCCGTCCAGCGATGGGAAAGATTAAATACGGCACCTTGGCGCGCGTTGAATTCGGTAGCCCCGCTCATCCCTAGGTCGGCCGCAGTACGCTTTTGCGCGAGGTGAGGGTCACCTAGGATTGCGGCCGATCGATAGTCCCGATACGCATAATCGGCCACCTGCAACGTACGAACGTACTCCACGGCGACGCGCTCTTTACTAATCGTGTCAATGTCGCCGCCAGCTTGGCCCGAGACTTCGTGGATGCGCGCGCCGACGAAAAATAAGAGTAGCCC
>JALYIF010000089.1 GCA_030775925.1 Vulcanimicrobiota bacterium
GTACGAGGAAGACGATCGATTCAAAACGCGCGCATTCGCGCAGCAATGGCATGGGGACGAAGACGCCGTTGACTTAACATCGTTCGACTGCGTTGTTGGCTTCGGGAAGAATAAAACGCTGTCACAAATTCGGGCAGCGTGCTCCAGCGAATCGCGTTTTATCGGATTTGGCAATCGCGCAAGTGCCGGCTACATTACCGCACAGGTTCTGTCGAATGATTCCGCCATGCAACGCATTGCCGATGGTGCTGCAAGAGATTTGCTCCTCTATGACTCGCAAGGCTGCTTATCACTTCACGTGCTCTTCGTCGAAGGTTCGAGCGAGCGAGACACTCGCACATTCCTATCCCGCCTTGCGAATGCCGCTGAACGCGCCACCATTGAGTTCCCGCCCGGTGCACGCGATCCAGCGAGCGAGGCTCGGCGTTCCACAATTCGCAACACGGCGGCCTTCCGAGCTGCCACCGGGCGCGGTGCCGTGCTCTGCGACGATGCGTGTTCCTTCGTTTTGGTGTACGACCAGCCGGCCGACGAACCACCCGCCTTTGCGCCCCGCGTCCTGGGAATTATTCCCGTAAGCGCTCCTTCCGATGCAGTCGTCTATTTGCGGCGGCATGCTGTTGCCATCGAGGCTTTCGCCCTATCCGACCAGCGAGCCGATCTCGTGGAGGCTGCCATTTCAGCTGGAGCAGTGCGCTTGGCGCCTTTCGGCGAACTCCAACGGCTACCCGTAAGCGGGGATCATGGGGGGCGCCCTCGGATCGCCGATTTCATCCGATGGATCGATAAAGAAATTTGAACGACGATCATCTCGAAGAACTTCACGGGAAGGTGCCCGGACTTCGAACCGGTGAGCTCAGCCCGCTCCTGGCGGAATACGAGTCTCAGGGCATCACCGCACTCGGTGCGGATTTTCCAATTTTCTGGGAGTCAGCCTCAGGCGCCAATGTTTACGATGTCGACGGCAACTGCTATCTCGATTTAACGGCGGCATTCGGCGTAGCCAATACCGGTCACACGAATGCTTATGTCGCAGCCGCAATCGCGGATCAAGCCGTGCGACTCATGCATTCCATGGGCGATGTACATCCGACCGAAGTGCGCGTCCAATTACTTGAGAAACTCGCAGCCATTACGCCGGAAGGCCTCTCCAAAAGTTTCCTATGCTCGACGGGTGCCGAAGCGGTCGAAGCTGCGCTTAAAACCGCCATGCTCTACAGCAAGAAGCCGGCATTTGCATCGTTCAAAGGTGCCTATCACGGGCTCTCCATCGGCGCCCTGGAAGTGTGCGGGATCGAGAAGTTCCGAAAGCCGTTTGAATCGAGCCTTGTCGACACAACGCTCTTCTTAGACTTTCCACGCGCGACCGCGGGCGTAAACTCCCACATTGCGCAGATGCGCGATGCGCTCAAAGCTCGCCCCGACGTGGGTACCGTCATCGTCGAGCCGATCCAAGGCCGTGCGGGAATCATCGTCCCGCCCAAGGGTTTCTTGCCGGCGCTACGGGCACTGTGCGACGAACTTAAACTCGTTCTGATTTTCGATGAAATTTACACCGGGTTCGGCCGCACGGGCGTGATGTTTGCCGCCGACTACGAGGAAGTGTTGCCCGATATTATGTGCATTGGGAAAGCCATGGCCGACGGCTTTCCGATCTCCGCCACCATTGCAAAACCGGAAGTAATGGACGCGTGGGAGATTTCGCACGGCGAAGCGCTCCATACATCGACATACTTAGGCAATCCAATGGGCTGCGCTGCGGCGCTGGCAAATATCGGCGAGATCGAACGGCTGCGACTTCCCGCTCGTGCGCGGCAGATTGGGCTTGGCTTGGCGGCGCGTCTCGATGCGATTTCGAATCAATCCAACGTGGTCGAAGTGCGCGGGCGCGGACTCATGTGGGGGATTGAATTAAAAGATGCCAAAACCGCCCAATCCGTGGTCAAAAATGGGCTACAAAAAGGTTTGATTCTCTTGCAGGCGGGCGAGCAAGGAAATCTGATCTCGATCACGCCGCCGCTCACAATCAGTGAAAAGCAACTCTACCGCGCCATGGATCTGGTTGAAGAGCTGTTGCACGACTTGGTGA
>JALYIF010000090.1 GCA_030775925.1 Vulcanimicrobiota bacterium
CTGCAGGTCAGCAAGATAGGCCGCCAGCGAATCGGCCGTAACGTCTTGTGCTTGCTCGGCTTTTGCGATCAGCGCTTCGTCGGCGTGCGCAATTCGCACGCGCTGATCGTCACCCAGCGCTTCGTACTCAAATTCTTTAAACACGGCTTGATTGGTAAATCCGCAACGCATGATCATGGCATCGTATTGTTCGGCCATGTCACCGGCGGAAAAGAACTCCGCGTGCCGGTCGTGCAACAAGGCCACGGCCTCGCCCACGATGGCGCGAATCTGCTCATCGGCCAACCGGCGAGTCGTCTCGTCACCGTATCCGGCAAAATCCGGGATGCGGGTTTTGATATCTGCAAGCGCTTGCTCCATGGCCGCGCAGCTACGACGGCGGCCTAGCAGATGCCTCGCGATTTACCCCTCGGAAACGGCGGCCTCCTCATCAATTATGACGCGGACTATACAATTCGCGACATTTTCTTCCCGCATGTGGGAACCGAGAACCACGTCCTGGGGCATCTGTGCCGGATTGGATTTTGGGCCGACGGCAATTTCGCTTGGAGCTACGATCAAGGCTGGGAACGCGAGCTCAAGTATCAGCCCGACACCCTGGTCACGGCGGTACGATTGGTCAATAAGAATCTCGGCATCGCCGTGCGGATCACCGATGCCGTCGACTTCGCCGTGCCGCTCCTCATGCGGCGCTTCACTATTGAGCCCACCACGGTCAAAGATGTCCGCATCTTTTTAGGCCTGGATTTGTATATTCGCGGCAATCCCATCGGCGACACGGCGTTCTATAAACCGGACTTGCAAGCGATCGTGCATTACAAAGACGACCGGTATTTCTTGCACGGCGGAATCGGCGCATGCGGCGGTATCGATCAATGGGCAACAGGTCAAAAAGGCATCAATAATCAGGAAGGCACCTGGAGAGATGCCGAAGACGGCGCGCTCTCGGGTAACGCAATTTCACAAGGCTCGGTCGATTCCATGATGGGATTGCTCGTTGTGCCCGACGCGCAAACCGAGAAAACCATCTATGCGTGGCTGGCGCTCGGCGAACATCTCGATGATGTGACGCATTTACACGAACGCGCACGTGAAGACCCGGGACACTTCATCAAGCGCACACACGACTATTGGTATCTCTGGAGCAATAAAGAAGAGACCGACTTCGGCCCAATGCCCGCACCGCTCATCTCGCAGTACAAGCGAAGCCTGCTGACCATTCGCACGCAGATTGATAACGCGGGCGGCATCCTAGCTGCCAACGACTCGGACATCCAGGCTTTCGCCGGTGATACCTATTCGTATGTCTGGCCACGCGACGGCGCCCTCGTGGCGTACGCACTGGGCGAAGCGGAGCGTTATGAACTTGCGGGTAAGTTTTTCGACTTTTGTGGGCGGGTTGTCAATCGCGAAGGCTACTTCTTGCACAAGTACAATCCTGATGGCACGCTGGCCTCATCGTGGCATCCGTATTTTGTCAACGGGCGGCCGCGGCTCCCCATTCAAGAAGATGAAACAGCGCTGGTGCTGTTTAGTCTCTGGCACCACTTCGACCGCTCCCGATCGATTGAATCCGTCAAGGATCTGTACGCGAAGATCATTACCCCATGCGCAGACTTTCTCGTCAGCTACAGCGATAACGACGGCTTGTGCAAAGCATCCTACGATTTGTGGGAAGAACGGTGGGGAATTCACGCGTTCACGGTTGGCGCCGTGTATGGCGGGCTCACTGCAGCCGCAAATTTTGCGCATGCGTTTGGTCAAACTCATGACGGGGATCGCTACGACGCAGCGGCACTGCGCTTATCGAAGGTTGTGTGCGAGCGCTTCTTCGATCCAGTGGAAAAACGGTTCGCACGTATGATCGAAGTCGATCACGACGGAAACATGAAGCCCGACTGGACGCCCGATGCCGCAATCATGGGGCTCCTTTTCTACGGCATGATCAATCCCGATGATCCCACCTACGCACCCGCTTTCGAGGCACTCTTCGAGCGCCTGTGGGTAAAAACCGAAGTTGGCGGCTGCGCGCGCTACGTCAACGACTACTATTTCCAACAGTCTAACGACATCGCAAATGTACCGGGCAATCCGTGGTTCATCTGCACGCTGTGGCGCGCGCGCTATATTATTGCCCGCGCAAAGACGCAGGCCGACCTGGAGACAGCGCTGCCGTTGCTTCACTGGGTCCAAGAGCATGCGCTTCCAAGCGGCCTGCTCGCCGAGCAAGTGCATCCGGAAACCGATGCGCCACTTTCGGTCTCCCCGCTGACCTGGAGCCACGCCGAATACGTCACGACCTTTTTGGCTTATTTGGACAAGCTCTCGAGCCTTACACTCTGCCCGACGTGCCACCGTCCCACGTACATGCGAGAACATCGCCGGCTTTATGAAGAACATTTGGACAGCACCCATTTTGAGGCCGCCGGATGACATTGATTCTTGTGCTGGCTATTGTGGCCGTGATCGGTATGTCGATCTATGCGAGTTCGCAAGCCGCGCGTTATCTCACCGAACGCGATGAAAGCAAGCGCGTGCGGGCAATGTTTTCGCGGTATGTGCCCGAGCTGGTTGTCGATGACTTGCTGGAGCGCAAAGACCCGCGGCTCTTTGAAGGGCGCGAATACTACGCCACCATTCTTTGCTGCAGCATCTGGAAATTTTCGCTCTTCGCCGAGGATCTCTCACCGCAGCAGACGTTGCAATATCTCAACGAGTTCTATACCTTATGCGGACAAGCGGTGCAAAAACATCGCGGCATGATCGAGAGCCTGCACGGCGACGGTATTACCGCGGTGTTTGGTGTGTTGATCGACGAACCGTTTCAGGAAGAGCGAGCGGTACGCGCCGCGATGGATATCACGCGCTTGCTCTCAGCGATGAATGCACGCTGGCAGAAGCAAGGCCGCAAGCCATTTCAAGTGGGCATCGGGCTCAATTCCGGAAACATTATTGCGGGCGACATCGGCTATCAATCACGACGCGAATTTGCCCTCGTCGGCAACGACGTGTATGTTGCAACCCGCCTGCAAGAAGTCACCGAAGAGATGAACGCGGCGATCATTGCATCCGCCTCCACGTTCCGTCCGGTTTCCGAACTCTTTACCGGGATACCGATCAAGAGTATTCCATTGCGCGGCATGAAAAAATTGCAAGAGGCCTATATCGTGCGCGGCCTTTCGAAGCGCACGGCGGACGACGGCCTGAGCTTACCGCCGGAGCGCTCGTTCAGTAATACGGAGATCCGCACGCCGGCTCCGCCGCCCCCACCGCCAGTTCCTGAAGTCCAACCATTACGCGCGGTGCCGGTTCCGAAACCCGCGCCGGTCCCAGCGTCGCCTGAACCAGGCCAGGCCACATCTGACAATATCTTTGAGGGCGGCCCGCCCGCCGTACATCCGTCGACCGCGCCGCCAGTTGCGCCTAAGGAACTGCGCTTCTCAAGCCTGGATGATAACGAACCGGCGATGCCCGAACCGCCTTCACAGTCGCAAACCTACGAAGACGACAGCGGCCCGCCCTTACAACTGGGCCCATAACGTACTAGCCGTTTTCTACCTTTCGAGTTCGCGCTTCAACAGATCCGGCCCGCAAATGGAGCGAATCAACAGACTCCGAATAGTCCCTCTCTCAATTAGTGCGGACTTCAAA
>JALYIF010000091.1 GCA_030775925.1 Vulcanimicrobiota bacterium
ATCCAGCACCTCGTCACCCTACTGCGCCACAGTGTCACCCTGGCCGAACGTGCCACCCTGAGCCGGCACCATGTCACCCTGAGCTTGTCGAAGGGTGGTCAACTATTTTCTAATTTGGTCCGGTGCGGGCGTTACTCTTGCCACTTGCTCGCTGAAGACGATTTGATTGTTAAAAGGATCGACCACGCACACCTCACGCGTTCCCCACTCCGTGACCTCGATTCCGGGATTCATATACCGATAATTTTTCGCCAGCAGGGTGCGATGAAATTCTTCGATCCCACTCATCTGCACGATTACATGCGTTCCGGGCGTACCGTCGCCGTGGTGCTCGCTTAGAAATAGCTGCAAACCGTCCCGCACAACGCCCATGAAGAGCGGTGCGCCATCGTGAAAGCGATGTTGGAACTCCACGGAAAAACCCAGGTAGTCGAGGTAAAACTCGCGCGCTTTATCCACATCAAACATTCGCAAGATCGGAATCGCTCGTTCAAACTTCAACGGCATTGTATTCCCTCGGTTCAGTGCTTGACCGCGACCTTCGACTCAAGTGCTACGCACTTCGCTCACGATAACAACCACCGCGCAGTTCCGGGTTCGATCCCCGGGCGCTCCAGCCGCGACAGTTTCCCTGTTGCGCAGTCGTCAGGGATGTGTTATCGTCGGCTCGTATCAAGCCTGCAAACGCATCGAAGCGCGCGAGGCGCCGCAGTTATGCGGCGCCTCGTTTTTTGCTATCCCACTTCCCTTGAATTCCAGCCTTACCGAATTTGCGAGGTGCGCGATCCGTTGCGTTTTAGCGCTTACGCCCCCCAGGGCTTCGCTATGATCTTCATGAAAAATTGAGCCATGGCTCGCTACAAGGTATTAAAGGGCGTCGCACACGCAATCGGGCATTCGTTTACAAGCCTAATGAACTATAGTGGTGGTGACTATGTAATGGGTCATATTTTGCGACTCGCAAGAAATTACGGCTGCGATACGCTGACTATCGACTTCGTGCGCGAAGAAGCTGGACCGTCTGAGCTGTTGGCGGAACCCATTGCCGCAATCCCAGCGTACTATATGCACCAATTCTGGAACCAGGTACGAACGTCTGGTTCAGATCGGTCTTTAATTAGAAGCGCGACACTCATCCTGCGATACGACCTTGCGACGAAGCGCCCGTTTCGATGGAACTCTCCAATCATGGAAAGTCCGTATTCTTGCCAGGTGCGAATCACCGATATACGAGGAAAAGGCTACGTTGCACAGTTCGACGGATGGTGGTATCCGGAAGTCTGATCGGCTTCGCCCTTGTCCATGAAACCTCAGGGTGACACGGGATTGGGCGCGGCGCTGTGCGCCTTCGGTTGTGTCTCTGCTCGTAACTGGCCACATGCAGCGGCGATGTCGCGGCCCATATTTTGGCGCACCGTCGTGGAGACGCCCGCGGCATCGAGAACGGCTGCGAATTTCCAAATGTCTTCGTCCGCCGTGCCCGCGAACGGGCCATCCGGGGTACTGTTATACGGAATGAGATTGACATGGTAGAGATGGCCCGCCATCAGCCGCGCAAGTTCGCGCGCGTGCTCTTGGCTGTCGTTGATCCCCGCTAACATGACGTATTCGAAGAATACCTTGCGCTTGGTCTTACCGATATAGCGCTCGCAGGCGGCCATCAGTTCTTCGAGCTTCCACTTGCGATTAACCGGCATGATGCCCGAGCGTACCTCGTCGTTGGGTGCATGCAACGAGATCGCGAGATTCACTTGTAAATGCTCGTCACCGAATTTGTCGATCTGCGGCACGAGGCCAACGGTAGAAATAGTGATGTGGCGATTGCCAAGGCCAAAGCCTTGTCCGTCATTCAACAGCGCGACGGCTCCCATGACCGCATCGTAGTTGTGGAACGGCTCGCCCATGCCCATAAACACGATATTGGTGATGCGCTCGCCCTTCTCAGAAAGCTGACGCGCGAAATAGCGCGCTTGGTCGAAAATTTCCGTGGACGAAAGCTGCCGCGTGAATCCCGCCTGCCCGGTGGAACAGAAGGTGCAGGCAAATGCGCAGCCGGCTTGGCTAGAAATACAGACCGTATTGCGGTCACGGTGGTGTTCCATCAGCACGGCTTCCACTTCGGCGCCGTCATGCAGGCGAAACAGGCCTTTGGTTGTTTGTTTGTCAGTAGAGCGCTGTACTACTAGCGGCTCGACGGAGTCAAACGAAAAGCCCAACTCGGCCAAGCGCGCGCGCAACTCTTTGGGTAACACCGTGACGTCCCCGACGCTGCCGGCAAGTTCTTTAGCCGCCGCGCGGTAGAGTTGCTTGAGCCGGTAGGGCTTCAGCTCCAATGCGGTAGCAAAGGCCGCCGCATCGGCAAATCCAGCTCGGCGGGCTTTATCTTCTATCCAGAGGGCTTGGGCATCGCGCTTCACGGCGCCCAGTATATCACAGGTCCGGCTCCTCGAAGAGGCCGGCCTGATGCGCTTCCGGCACCTGCGGCCGATCGGCGGCGAGCTCTCGCAGCTTCGCGCGAACCATTTTCAGGTCGTTCCAAACGTCGCGCTTTACGCCGATCATGGTATTTCCGGTTTGTCGCAGCACGTAGGCCGGGTGAAACGTCACCATAAGGGGGATGCCCGCCGGCCCCTCGTACCAGACGCCGCGCTGTTTGGTGATAAGAAATTTTGGGCCAAGAAATGTTTTTGCCGCCGGGGCGCCGAGCGCTAAAATGACGCCCGGGACGATGATGTCGATTTGCTCATCGAGGTAAGGACGGCAATTGACCATCTCCACCGGCTCGGGCGCGCGATTCTTAAGCTTGGCGCCCTCGCGTAGCGTTGGGCGGCACTTGACGGTATTGCAGATGTAAACATCTTCCCGCGGCAGATCGATCGCGGCAAGCATTTGCTCGAGCAATGCTCCCGCGCGCCCGACAAAGGGACGTCCCAACCGGTCTTCGGTTTCGCCCGGGCCTTCGCCGATCACCATCAGGCGCGCGCATGGATCACCTTCGCCGTACACATTATTGCAACGCGTGTAACCGATCTCGCATTTGCGGCACTCCGCGGCAATGGTTGCTTGGCGCTTGAGAATTCGCTCGCGGGCTGCCCGCTCGATAAGACTCACGGTATCGGCTCCAACAAGACGGCCTGCCCGAAACACATCACGCGCGTTCCGTCGTTGTTTTCACTGGTTTGAAATTGCACGTTGATCACACCATTTGCCCCAATAGAATCGGCGTGCTTGCGCATCGATTCCAAGCACTCTTCGCGCGCCTTCTCCGCTTCGGTCAAATATTCAAACGGCGCCAGGCCGATAAAGGCACCAATACTTCGGAACGTTGAACGCAGCATGTCGCGCGGTCGCGAAGCCTGGCCATGCACGTACCCGAGCGTCCGAACGATCCGAAAACCGTCGACCTGCTCAAGCGTTACAACTGCGTCACGTGAAAGCATGGATTACCGCGTAGACAGCACGTGGCGCGCGACGAGAAGCAGCCCGGCTGCGATCGCGAGGTACAAAAGGTAGCGCCCCGCGAGCGCAGCGCTCAAGGTGTAGTACCACATCCGTCCATGATGCTTCAGCCAATATTTTCGGCGCGAGCGCTGTTTATGGCTTTCCACGCTGCGCCCGCGCGAACTGCCCTGCCCAACGTGCGTCGCTTTCGCGCCAGGAACAAACCATGTTTCGTACCCGGCATCAGCGATACGTTTTGCCAAGTCGATTTCTTCATGGTACATAAAATAACGCTCGTCGAAGGCGCCGATGTCGGCGATCACCGAACGCCGTAACAGGACGGCTGCGCCGATAACGAGATCAACTTTCCGTTCCGAGTTGTAGTCCCACCTACGCAACGCAGCGCCGTTGGCAAATCGTGCGAATAGTGGAAACTCCCCCCACGCACTCGAGCGCAAAAATGCTCCGGTCCACGAGTCAAACTCCCCACAAGACTCCGCCACCGTCCCGTCGGTTTCATAGGTCTTAGGGCCCGCCATCGCACACCGTGGGTGCGCCTCCATAAATGCAACCAACGTTTGCAGCGCGCCCGGAGCGACCGTAGCGTCGGGATTGAGTAAGAAAATGTAGGGCGAGGCAGATAATGCGATCGCCCGGTTCACGCCCGCGCCAAAACCGAGGTTACGCCCGTTTTTAACAACGTGCACGAGCTCGCCATAGCGTTCTTTCAACATTGGAATGCTGCCATCGTCCGACCCATTGTCCGATACAATCACTTGGGCGAAGTCTGCATCTGCGCGAACCTCTGGTAAGGCAAAGACGGAATCGAGCGCCTTCGCGAGGTTCTCGCGATCGTTCCAATTCACGATGATGACGTCGAGGACGCTCATGGGTGACGTTGGGCCACACTGCGACGCTGCTGCAAATACGGCCAGATGAAGCCGTCAATCTCGCCCTCGAGCACGGCTTGCGTATTTCCGGTCTCCACGTTGGTCCGGTGGTCCTTCACCAAGTTGTACGGATTGAGAACGTACGAACGGATCTGGGAACCCCATTCGTTAGCTTTGCGCTCACCTCGGAGCTCGGTGAGTTTCTGCTCGCGCAACTCGAGTTCGCGCTGAACCAGCTTAGCACGCAGAATATTCATCGCCACCTCGCGATTTTGCATCTGCGAGCGCTCTTGCTGCGAGGCGACAATGGTGTTGGTCGGGACGTGAATAATGCGAATTGCCGACTCCGTCTTATTCACGTACTGGCCACCGGCACCGCCGGCTTTAAATGTTTCAACGCGCAAGTCTTCGGGTTTGATCTCAAGCTCAAGGCCTTCGTCCGCTTCGATCTCGGGAATAATATCGACACCAGCAAAGGACGTGTGGCGCCGGTGCGCGGCGTCGAAGGGCGAGATCCGAACCAAGCGATGCACGCCGCGTTCACTCTGTAACATGCCGTACGCGTGGCGCCCGCGCATGAAAAACGTTACGGACTTTAGCCCGGCCTCTTCGCCGGGTGATTCCTCTGCAATCTGCGTGGTGAAACCTTTGCTCTCGGCCCACCGTAAATACATGCGCGTGAGCATTTGCGTCCAGTCGGCCGCATCGACCCCGCCGGCACCGGCGTAAATGCTCACGATCGCATTGTGATCGTCAAACTCACCGTCAAAATTTGCGGCCATTTCGAGATCGTCAAGTTCTTTTGAAGCGCGCCCGATGTTGTCTTCGATGTCCTCATCGGCACCCGGCTCGCCCGCCATCAGCTCGCCAATTTCGCGCGCATCTGCAAGCGCACGCTCGATGCGATCCATGCGATCCGTATCCGCGCGCACATCGGCAAGCTGCTTCATCGTCCGCTGCGCAGCCGTCGCATCATCCCAGAACGTATCGGTCCGCGAGCGCTGATCGAGCTCGGTTACGGTGCGAGTTTTGCCCGCGTAGTCAAAGACGCTCCTTGAGCGTGCCGAGCCGCTCGGAAAGGCGCGCGATTGTGGTGTTCTGCGAATCACTCATAGCGGCGCCCTGAGTTCTATAAACTGCCGCTGCACCCCCTTTCTGCTGCCGGCTTGC
>JALYIF010000092.1 GCA_030775925.1 Vulcanimicrobiota bacterium
CCCTCAGCAAAGGGGTCATCGGGTAACACTGCTTTTCCGAGGGAGTAGCCGGGACCGCGATCCATAACATGCAACACTGGTTGCGAGTCGGTCCATTCCATGCACACGTCTATAATGCCGGGAGCATGCTTGACGACATTGCCGATGAGCTCGCCAAAGATCAATTCAGCGCCATCAAAATCGCTGTCATCCGTTCCGCGTTGTTTTAACGTCGCCAAAAAGGCCGAGCGCGCGCCTTGGGCAGACATTGCATCGTCGGCCATGAAAGACCACTGCGCTGCCTCTCCGAGCTTGAGGGTTAAGATTGCGACGTCGTCGCTCCGCTGGATTCCATTCTCAGTAAAGATCGAATCATAAATAAAGCGTGCCGGATCGTAAGAGTGTGCGATTCCAGTCGAAGCGATAATCGAGGCCAATCGTTCTTCGCCGGCCAACACATCGCGAGTGGCTTCTGTGATTCCGTCTGTATGCAAAACGAGTAGATCGATATTATCAAAGGATTTCCTGAGCTCGGAGAGTTTTTCGGACAAAAGGCCAAGCGGCGGATCACCACTCTGCAAAAATTCGAGCTGGCCACTTTGCGTCCGTAGTATCCCCGGCGGGTGGCCGGCGGATGCGTACACCAATTCATTCTGCGCAAAGTCGAAAATCCCAAAGAATGCCGAAACGAGGCGTTCCGATCCCCGTTGCAACCAAGCGTCGATCGCTCCGAGCACAGCAGCGGGGCTGCGGCCCTCATAAGCGTTCATCCGTATCCCTTGGCGTACGGTACTCATCGTAACCGCCGCGTCAAGGCCCTTGCCGCCTACGTCCCCAATTGAAAGCGCAAGTTTTCCGTCATCCAGGAGAAAGGCATCGTACCAATCTCCGCCGATGTGCGCCTCGGATTCCGCAGCGGCGTAGACTGCTTTCAACGAATGAGTGCTCAATGTAGGTAGCGATTTTGGTAACGCCGCTTGCTGAAACGTGTCGGCGATGTGGCGCTCACGCTGATAGACGCGATCGTTGTCGATGGCAACCGCAACGCGCTTGGCTAGTAATTCGCCGAACCGCTGGTCATCAGTATTATATTCCGGAGCGCTTTCTTCGCGCACCAAATGGATCACGCCTAAAGCTTCATCGCCCAGAACAATCGGTATGACCAGTACGGAGTGTGCGTTGATTTGATCCATGAGCTCCAAGTGGCGAGCGTCAACGGCACTAGCGACGTACAAATCTCGTGGAATGGATGGGAAGAGCAGGGACTGCCGGTTCTTCATGGCATTCCACGACGCGTCGCCATCCTTGGGTGGGTACAATCGCACCATTTCGCGAGCTCGCTGGATGCGCTTGACATCTTGATGCTCAATCGCAACGGCTTGGAGCTTGTTCGACGAGGATTTTAAGTAGAAGGCACACCAGTCGGCGATACGCGGAACCGCGAGCCTTGCAACCAGAGTTAGCGCATCGGCTACTGGAAGGCTTACAAGCGGCTCATTCGCTTGAGTGAGGAACATGAGCTGTTCCTCGACCCGTTTTTGCGCGTCAATATCGGTCGAGGTTCCGAACCAGCGGGTGATCTTACCCACCTCATCGCGTGACGGCACTGCCCGAATAAGGTGCCACCGATATCGGTTATCTTTTCCACGAAGCCTGCAGCGCGTTTCCAACGGTTCACCTGAGCGCAAGGAGGTTTCCCATTCGCGCTGCACGCCTGGCGAATCCTCAGGGTGCCGCACCCTGTCCCAATCGGGATCCGAAGCGTCCGGGCTCAGTCCCGTATACTCATACCAGCGCTTGTTGAACCATTCCGGTTTGCCGTCGGGCGCGGTCGTCCAGGCAAGCTGCGGAATGGTCTCCACGAGAGAACGGAGTTCGGTTTCTCGCCGTTCATCGGCGCTGCGCTCGTTATGGATGTCGAGGTTGGCGCCGATCCAGCCGGTAACGCGCCCGCTGGGATCGAGCAACGGAGTACCGCGCACGTGCATCCACCTGTACATCCCGTCGCGCGCGCGCCGCAGGCGCATTTCATCGCGATATTCGGTGCCGGTTTCAACAGCTTGTTTCCAGGTTGTGAAGACCCGTTCCACATCCTCGCTATGGACGAGATCCGCGTACCCCTTTTCAACCGCGTCTTCTGCCGTCAGTCCGGTGTACGCATACCATCCCTCGTTTGCGTAGTTCATGCGGCCGTCGGGATCAGTCGTCCATACAAATGCCGGTAAGGTTTCCGCAAGGACCCGGTACCGCTCTTGCGTTCGGGCCGCCAGATTTACGGCTTCTTCGAGCGTACGCACGGCGTGAATATCGATGCCCCAGCCGACCCACCCAATTACCGTCCCATCTGAGTCATAGCGCGGCTCGGCGTGAGCGTGAATCCAGCGGTATTCATCGTCGCCCGCCCCGAGGGGCTTAAGGCGGTGCTGCATTTCATATGGCGTAACAGTAGCCATCGCATGTGAAAATCTCCGCACCGTCTCATCGATTTCCTCGCGTGGAATCACTTGCGCCCATCCCTCCGGGGTGCTCGCAACATCGGGCCGCAGGCGCGTGATTTTGAACCTAGCGTCGTTCACCCAATCGATTGAACCGTCAGCCGCGTGTGTCCAGACAAAAAACGGTAGGCCGTTGGCAAGGCTCCGGAAATCAGCAGTCCCAGCGAGGTCAGCCAGCATATCGGACTTTTTACCCAGACAGCCCTCAAAGCATGCATGCGCCCGTTGGATCGTTTTGCGCGCCCCACAACCCCCGGGGCCTGCAACGTATTGCACCGAATGTGCAGCACCAATTGTTCGTGGACGTCTGGTGGACGGCTCGTTCGCTACGATGGCTGCAAGAACGCTAGCTTTAACGTTCGTTCGCAGCCGGAGGGTCCATTGGCGAAAGCCTCGCGTCGCTTATCCACGGGTGAAGATCTCTTCATTGTCCGGATTCGTCGCGACACCGACCCCCAGACATCCCTTCGCGGCTACGTAGACGAAATTAGTTCGAGCCAGCGCTTCTATTTCACCTCGGTCAGCGATCTCAACGCTTTTTTCGAGCGCCATATCGCCGCACCGCACTCTGAAAGGAAGCGTCCGTGAACCGCAATTCCACAATCATTGCCTCCCTCCTAAGTTTCGCATTAGCCACCAGCCTTGGGGCACCGTCCACCGCAGCCAAACCGCATCGCATCGCCGGCGGCGCCAATCAGAAAGCATCAGTTGAAGGCTGCATGAATCAGTGGCTTTTTAACGGCGTGTGGCGCTTGAAAGTCACCAGCGTTGATTCCATCATGGACGGCAGCTGGCAGGGTTACGGGGTCAACATCCAGCTGCGTAATGGCACCTCCAAAACGATCGAGTTAGGAAATTCCGGCGTGCAAGGTCGCGGAGTCGGCGTGCAATTGATCACCGACGACGGGAACGCCTTGACGCTCAATGAGCTTGACTATCAACGGCTTGGTTATCGCGATATCGTCCAGGGTGGCGGCGCGACCTATCAGGTGAAGTACCATTTCCCAAGCGGCGCCTCGACCGCGGTAAAGCCTGCCAAGTTCATTTTGCAAATTGATCCGCACACATCCAGCACGGCACAATACTCGATGCACGACCCGAGCTTTCGCGTCAACCTTGGTTGTACGAAATGAACCTTCGGGGCGTGCTTCGATTCTTTGCAATTCCTATCGCACTACTCGTTCTTTCGGCCTGCAGTTCGGGCTCCTCGAGTCCATCAAACTCGGCCATTCCGGTCGCGCCTCCAGCGGTGCCAACAGTTGCAACAACGTTTGGAGTTCCGGCAGGCAACCCGTTCATCAGCGTTTTAACACCCGGGCCGGACGGCAACATTTGGATGACCGAGACGACGAACAAGATCGCGCGCATGACGCCGAGTGGCGTCTTCACCGAATTTCCTGTTCCGACGACACCGAATGAACTCAACAGCATCACC
>JALYIF010000093.1 GCA_030775925.1 Vulcanimicrobiota bacterium
GGTCATCAACGGATTGCCGTCGAGATATTTGCCAAAGAGCTGCTCGCAAAATGCAATCGTTTGCGCGCTATCCGCTTCTTCAAGGCCCGCCGCCCGCCACGTCTCTTCAAGGCACTCTACGATAAAGGTGCTCGTACTTTCATCAAATCGATACGCGTGAACGGTAAACCAGCCCCATTGTGTGTTCTCAAAGAGAAACGTAAATGCATCAAAGCGCTTGTTCGTTCCGAGCCAGACAAACTTGCATTTTCCTCGATCCAAATCGGGCTTAAAATGTTCGGCAAAGACGGTCCGCGTACGGCTGTTAACGCCGTCTGCAGCGATAACCAGGTCCGCATCCCGATACGGCTCGATATCGGTGACGTCGCGCTCAAAGACCAAATTGACGTCGAGTTCTTGCGCGCGGTCCTGCAAAATGTTGAGCAGCTTCTTGCGCGAGATGCCCGAAAAACCGTGCCCGCCGGAGGTCAGAACGCGGCCTTTGAAGTGCACATCAATATCATCCCAATGTGCAAATCCGGCAACGATGGCATCATGCGTTTTTGCGTCCCGTGCTCGCAGATTGCCCAAGGTTTGATCGGAAAACACGACGCCCCAGCCGAAGGTATCGAAGGGGCGGTTGCGCTCGATCACGGAAACAGCGCTACTGGGATCGGCCATCTTCATGAGGATCGAGAAATAGAGTCCTGCGGGTCCTCCGCCGATCACGGTGTAGTTCATGGCCGGTCAATCGCCCGAGTAGTCAATGGTAACGGGAGCATGGTCTGAGAAGCGTTGGTCCTTATAGATTGAAGCGCCTTCTACCGTGCCAGCAAGTGCCGGCGAGATCAATTGATAGTCGATCCGCCAGCCAAGGTTATTTTCCCACGCCTTCGGCCAGCCCGACCACCACGTGAATTGTTTTGGCTGGTCATTCACAACTCGGAACGCGTCGATCCACCCAATGTTTGTCAGCACATCGTCCATCCATGCCCGCTCCGGTTCCAAAAAGCCGGTCACATTCGCGCAGCTGCGCGGACTAAAGACATCGATCTCGCGATGTGCGATGTTGTAGTCGCCACAGATAATATAGCGGCGCCCATCTTCGAACATGCGTTGCAATTCGGGGCGAAAGCGCTCGATGAAATCGTATTTGACTGCCTGGCGCGCCGGACCGGACGTCCCAGATGGAACGTAGAGCGAAATAATGCTTAAGTCACCAAAATCGGCTCGGATAAAACGACCTTCGGCATCCACATCGGGCCACCCGAGACCGCGGATCACTCTGTCCGCTTCGCGCCGTGCATAAATCGCAACGCCGCTATAGCCTTTCTTCTGCGCATCAAAAAAGTAGCCGGTGTATCCAGGAACGGCCGTCATTTCATCGGTCAGTTGGTGTTCTTGAGCTTTGGTCTCCTGAATGCATAGAAAATCTGCATTCTGCTGCGCAAACCACGGGTAGAGCCCTTTGCGCGCCGCCGCGCGGATGCCGTTTGCGTTTAGCGTAATAACCCGCATGACTAGTGTTCCGAGCCAGAGGTTGGTGGCATTATCCAGCTTGGATTTTTTCTCGCTGCGAGGCGCGAGGAGCGAGCAACGCCACAGCGTTGTGAGTGAGGAGCAACAATGCAGCGAGGGAAAAGCCTGCTGGAGAATGTCGCCGAACTTCTGACTCGGAACACTAGCGCTTACGGACCAGCGTCACCCCGTCGCCAAGAGGTAGCATACTCACATCCACGCGCTCGTCCTTGCCGAGCTTTTCGTTTAAGGCGCGAAGCGCCGTGGTGTCGGCATCATTCTTGGATGGATCGTTGACGTCGCCGCCCCACAGCACATTATCGACCGCAATAACGCCGCCTTTGCGAACCAACTGCAAGCAGCGCTCGTAATAGCCATCGTAGTTTGCCTTATCAGCGTCGATGAATGCAAAATCAAAATCGTGCGGGCCGCTGAGCAAGGTGTCCAGCGTCTTAAGCGCCGGACCAAGCCGAAGGTCGATCTGATGCGCGACGCCTGCCTCTTCCCAATACCGTTTGGCCACGGCAGTAAACTCAGCGCTCACATCACAGGCAACGATCTTACCGCCGCGCGGGAGTACGAGTGCTACGGCGAGCGCGCTATAGCCGGTAAACACGCCCACTTCCAAACATTTTTTTGCCCCGATCACCATGGCAAGAAATGCCATAAACTGCCCTTGATCGGGCCCGATTTGCATGCCGGCCATGGGCATCTTTTGCGTCTCTTCGCGCAAGCGCCGCTGAACATCCGTGTCGCGGAGCGAGGTGCGTAGCATATAGGCATACAGGTCGTCGGTAATCGCTACATTCCTAGCCATATCAGCCTTTCAACATTTCGCGTGCCGCATTCCATCCGGAAGCCCCCATCACGCCGCCACCGGGATGCGCGGCGGCACCGCACAAGAATAACCCCTTGATCGGTGTGCGGTAGCCGGCAAACCCAGGAACCGGACGCATCATAAAGAGTTGGTGCAACGGCATCGAACCTTGGAAGATGTTTCCGCCGGTCAAATTAAAGATTTCCTCAAGGTCGACCGGACTCAAAACTTGCCGGTCGAGCACGGAATTCTTAAATCCCGGTGCGTATTGTTCGACAATATCGAAGCAACGGTCGGCAAATTTGTCTTTCTCGGTCGCCCAGGTGCCTTCTTTAAGCGTATAAGGCGCGTACTGCACGAACATTGACATGAGGTGCTTGCCCGGAGGCGCGACGCTCGGATCAACGGCCGAGGGAATGGTGCATTCCACAATCGGGTCCTTCGAAGGACGTCCGTATTTTGCATCATCATAGCCGCGTTCGATAAAGTCTTGATCCGGGCAAAGATGCACGGTGCCGCGATGCTGCGGGCCCGGCGTATCGCCCGGACAGGCGGTGAAATTCGGCAAGGAATCCAGGGCGACGTTGATCTTCATCGACGCGCTGCTATAGTCAATACGCTCGATCGCCTCCACAAAGTCGGGAGGCAAATCTTTTTTGTCCATCATCTTGGTAAACGTCAGATTGCAGTCGACGTTACTAGCGATTTGATCGGCATAAAAAACATCGCCGTTAGTTAACGCTACGCCGGTCGCCTTGCCGTTCGCAACGATAATGGTCTTCACTTCGGCTTCCGTGCGGATTTCAACACCAAGCGCTTTTGCCGAATTGGCAAGCGCCTGTGTGAGGCCACCCATACCGCCTTTGACATAACTCCACACGCCACGCTTGCCGTTTGTCTCGCCCATCACGTGATGAAACAGGACGTAGGCCGTGCCGGGCATCGACGGCGCGGCAAAGGCGCCGATAATTGCATCTGTGCCGAGGGTGGCCTTCAATTCTTCGGATTCAAACCAGCGATCCAGAATGGGGCGAGCGGCGCCGGTGAGCACTTCCATCGCCTCGCCCATGCGCGATCCCATCTTTTGCATCCGGCGGCCAAGTTTCCCCATGCTAAGAAGGTCGGGAAGGCCCGGGCGGATGACGTTTGCCGGCTTTTCAATGAGCGTCGGCTCAACCACATCGGCAACGCGGCCCAGCATGGCGTTGTACTTCGGATACGCAGCCGCGTCTTTCTTGCTGAATTTGGAGATTTCGCGCTGGTCCGATTCGGGATCTGCGCCCAGCATCAGGTAACGGCCATCTAAAAATGGAGAGAACGAGGCCGGGTTACGCTCGAGCACCTCATAACCGAAGTCGTGCAGCGCGAGATCTCTGATGATTTCGGGCCGGAAGAGGCTGTTGACGTAAGCCGCAGTCGAAACTTTGAAACCCGGAAACGTCTCTTCAGTGACGCATGCACCGCCCACAATGTAACGCCGCTCCAGCACCAAGACCTTCTTCTTAGCCCGGGCGAGATAGGCTGCCGTGACTAAGCCGTTGTGGCCGCCGCCAATAATAATCG
>JALYIF010000094.1 GCA_030775925.1 Vulcanimicrobiota bacterium
ACTCAGGCGCTCCAGGCCGAAAGCGCTGAATGGTCGCGGGCACACCCGCCACGATCGCATATGCAGGGACATCACGCGTAACTACTGCGCCTGCGGCGACGATTGCGCCCGTTCCGATCGTAACGCCTGCTAAGATTGTAGCCTTTTCTGCAACCCAGCAATTACGCTCGATAACGATGGGGGCGCTTCTTAGCGGCTGAAGTCGCATTTCGGTCGCGACCTCGATTCCGTGATTGTTGTCGACAAGCGATACACCGTTACCGAGCATGCATGAACTACCAATCGTTATTTTACTCGTACAATTCCCAGTGAAGAAGCTGCCAATGTATGTATCGTCACCTATCACAAACACGCCCTGCCCTTGAAATACCGCGTGAGAACCCACCCAAACGTTGCTTCCAAAATTCAGATGAATCTCTGGTGAAATCACTGGATGTCGGCCAATTGCAACCAGCCCACGCCGCCGACGACCCATCACGTCGAAACCGAACAATCGCACCAAAAAGCCGCCATATCGCAAACAGTTAGCCGTTAACGATGGCCTCGCAGCACCAATGACGAAAATGAGGCCGGCCACGCCAAAATAAGTCAGCCAGCCGCTTCCCACCGCTGACGCCACCTGTACCAACGCGCCAGCAGAGAGTGCGACGTCGAGAAGAGCCACTTCGTCGCAGAACGCGAGGAAGCCACACCCTGAGGCCAGGAGTACCCCGCGCCAGTCACGCAACACAAATACACAAGCCACGGCCAGTATGATCATCGCGGCACGATTTGCCTGCGAGCTCGACTCGAAGCGAGGGCGAGCTCCCGTCATACTTTTAAATACGATCGCGGCCATAACCCCAGTTGAGCCAAGTACAAGAAGGTCGGGCGTGAATTGATAAATGGTTGTAAGCAAGGCCGCAGCCAAAAACGACGTAGCAGCAAGCAACGACTGCTTTGAAGACAGCTTCCGAACGCCGGTAACAGACCCGAACCACCCGGCGAAAATTACGAAATTAGCGCCCAACATCAAGGCGTAGGTTTGGCGTCCCAGCGTGCCAAAAAGTCCAACATCCATTGGCCATAAGTACGTCCAATTCATAAAGTCACCAAGACCGACCGCCGCATAGAACGCCAGACCGCATAACGCACACAACAGCAAAGGATACGGATTCGTGCGATCAATAACGGCGAACATTGGAAGGACAATCATGCCCAATGCCACCCAGGTAGATGGGTCAACCCCCGGATAGCTAAGGAAAAAACACAATTCAAGTCCCAGGAAGATTAGGAACACATCCTTAAGCGAATCGCGTTCTTCGGAAAAAAATAGCTTTACGTATCTGTATAGCAGAGGAGCAGATAAAAACGCGAATACGGAGAGCGTTGCGACGAAACCGTTCGTCCGGAACCAAGACATCTGAATTCCAAGCGCATCTAGCGCACCTTGCCAACTTGCACCCCCGAAACGATAACCGGATGTCCTCGAACTTAATGCTGATTGAGCTACGGCTGTTGGTATCAATTTCCAGAAAAACACGATGATCATAATCGGAATTAGCGTGGAGGCCACGGCGGTTAGAATGCGGGTCCGATTTCGACGGGAGGAAACCAGGTCCAACGCCGCGGGCAACATCATGAGTGGTAGAAGGGCT
This sequence comes from Vulcanimicrobiota bacterium, assembly GCA_030775925.1. Taxonomy (GTDB): domain Bacteria; phylum Vulcanimicrobiota; class Vulcanimicrobiia; order Vulcanimicrobiales; family Vulcanimicrobiaceae; genus JACRUB01. The sequence continues at coordinate 1,638 of JALYIF010000094.1, forward strand.
TCTGATATTGAGGCCCCAAGCGCAAGCACCAATGCGGCCGCCAACGTTCGCTGCCTAATGCAGAGCTGCAAACCTACAACAGAAAGAGCGCCTGCAAGTATTTCACGGTAGCCGGCGGCTAAACCAAATAGAGCGATTGGAGAGAGCAACGCCGCAAACGTAAAAAGACGACTTTGCCGCCCGGCAATCTTGCCCGTACCGATCGCGGCCCACAAGAAAGCCACACTAAGAAGCAACTTGATAAAAAGGGCGCTTATCTCTTGCGAACCGTTTCCGAAGGCCGCATATGTGAGACGCAGTACGGGGGCCGCCATGCTCGTGAGCAGTGGCCAAAGCGGAGTTCCGGCCCACATGAGCGCGGGATCGGCTTGCCCGAAAGCTGCGAGATCCACGAACCGTAGCCATATTGGGAAATCCCACTCGTCATGCGTGAGAAAGGCCCCGATCGGAATCGCCAGGGCAACGCAAAGTGCAAGGATCCCGTGTCGTCGATACAACGTGGCAAACGAAAGCGCAAGGCCACAGAAAAGAGCGGAACACAAGAACAGCCCCGACACTAGGTCGAAAAGCGATATGGTAGGTCGTCTCGGTACGTACGTAGCGATCAGTCCAACGCGATCGATTCTCCAAGACGCATTGTGAAGCGCGATCTGCACCATCCAACGCTTATCATTGCAGTCACTCTGCGGCACTTCGGCCACGAGAGCGGGCGGCTGGAATAAGGGAGAAATGAACACTGGCTGCGTGGAGAATGCATGGCGAAACGGTGTGACGCTCTTGCTCCCCTGCCCCGCAAGCTGAAGCGTACGAAGCGTTTTCCCATTCATAAGCAGAGTTATGCGGCCGTCATCGCTGTAGGGGACAGGATCCGAGCCTGCTACGTAAACGCGCAGCCGGCAGTCCAACGATGTAGAAAGCATGCCCGGAAAATCATTGCTCGCCAATATCCACTTCGCTGTTCCATCAGGCTTACCCGAGAGCACAGCATCCATTCCGTGCCGCTCGCGATATGTGGATTTATCGGATACGAAAGCGCTGCTACCTAGCGATTCTTGTCGCTCGATGCGCTCATTTCCAGCCGGCCAGGTTGTCCCCGCAACGAAATAAAGAATTACTAGTACCGCGGCGACTATTGCGACTGCGACGGGCAGCACGCTCCGCCGAGCACTCCTGATGATAAACTCACCAGACTTTTTCATATCGGTCCACGGCTTATAATGACTACCGATCGCACGTACGCCGCCCTGCCCTTTGATTCTTGAAATCTAATTCTCCAAGCATTTGCAGGCTTCGCATCCTCGTCCCGGATAGCGACCGGGTAGGCGGCATCGCCTTTACTTGCCCCGAACAACACGGCTTGCTCGGCTTTCATCAGGTGGGTATTAGGCACGGTACCCTGCAAAGATCCGTTTAC
>JALYIF010000095.1 GCA_030775925.1 Vulcanimicrobiota bacterium
AGCAGAACGAGGGCAATACACCGTGGATTTTGCACGACGGGCCGCCCTATGCCAACGGCGATTTACACATGGGCCACTTCTTGGGAATGGTGCTCAAAGATATTTTCGTGAAGATTGCGCTACTCGATGGAAAGTGGGCCAAGTTTATTCCGGGTTGGGATATGCACGGGCTGCCCATCGAGCTCGATACGCTCAAACACTTGAAGATCAAAGACTTTCATGAAATCGATCCGGTGGAGTTGCGCGAAAAATGTAAGGAACGCGCCCTCCATTGGCTCGACATCCAGCGGGCAACGCGCGTGCGCATGGGCAATTTTGGCGAATTTGATACCCCCTATCGAACGATCGATCCGGAATTTGAAGCAACCATCGTCGAGGCGCTGGCGGATCTTGCGCAGGCGAATCAGCTTTACAAGGGCTTGCGGTCGACGTTGTGGTGCATCCACGACGAGACGGCTTTGGCCGAGGCGGAGATCGAGTATGAGACCAAGGTTTCGCCGTCCATCTATGTTCGCTTCAAGGCCAGCGAAACGCAACGTACGGAAATTCTCAAACGATTTGCGGCGAACGACGTTGGCTTAAAGCCCCTCTACGCCGTCATCTGGACGACCACGCCGTGGACGTTGCCCGCCAACGTTGCCATCGCCTTAAAACCGGATGCAAGCTACGGTTTATACGAAACAGCCGATGGACTCTACATTCTGGCGGCGCAACTTGCGCAGTCCATGCAACAGCTCGCGGGTTGGCCGTCGTTGAGAGAATTGGCAGCCGTGACTGGCGATAAACTGGAAGGATTGGCGGTTCGCCATCCGTTCTTGGATCGGGACTCAACGCTGGTTTTGGCTGACTACGTCGACCTGGAGACCGGAACGGGCGCCGTACACACGGCTCCTGGCCATGGCGCGGATGATTTTGAAACTGGTTTGAAATACAATCTTCCCGTCGTCATGCCGGTTGACGCGCGCGGGCATTTTACTGCGGAAGCGGGACCCTATGTGGGGCTTCAAGTTTTTGCTGCGAATGCCACAATTATCGATGATTTGCGCGCGAGCGGAGCGCTGGTCTCTGCGGTTGAATACACGCACTCCTACCCGCATTGCTGGCGTTGTCACAATCCCGTGATCTTTCGGGCGACCGCACAATGGTTTATTGCAATGGACCAAAACAAGCTGCGCGCGCGCACAATCGAAGCAATCAAGCACGTGAAGTGGACGCCGGCTTGGGGAGAGTTTCGCATCACGCAGATGCTCGAGAACCATCCCGAGTGGTGCATTTCGCGCCAACGCACGTGGGGAACGCCGATTCCGGCGCTGATTTGCCTCGATTGCAACGAGTCGGTGCTCGATCCTGAAGTTGCGCGGCTCGCTGCCAAAAAATTCCGCACTGACGGCGCGGTCTCGTGGTATAAAGATGACGTTTCAACGTTCATGCCACCTGGTTTCCATTGCCCGAAGTGTCACGGCAAGCGTTTTGAAAAAGAAAAGAACATCGTTGACATTTGGTTTGAATCCGGCGTAACGCACTTGGCCGTGCTCGGAAAGAACGGTATCCCGTGGCCAGCTGATTTGGTGTTGGAAGGCGGCGACCAGTACCGCGGTTGGTTCCGGAGCTCGATCATCACGGCGGTTGCCACTAAGGGTGCGCCGCCTTATAAGCATGTGTTGAAAAACGGCTGGGTGAACGATCCCGATGGAAAAGCGATGTCGAAATCACTTGGGAACTATTATTCGGCTGACGATGCGATGAAGAAGTTTGGTGCCGATGTCTTGCGGCTGTGGGCAGCGTCGGTGGAATCCGTCGATGATGTACGGTTCGGAGAAGTGCTCGTTGAGCAAGTGAGCCGCGTCTATCGCAACATCCGCAATCGCGTTCGCTTCATGATTTCAGTACTCAGCGATTTTACGCCAGGGGACGTGGTTGCCCGCGAGCAGATGCACACGTTCGATCGGCTGGCGTGCATTGCCGCTGATGACTGGATTGCCCGCGTGCAGCAGCAGTATGCTGCGCACAATTTGCACGACGCGTACTTGTCGATCATCGGATTTGAGGGCGACGATCTCTCAAGCTTCTATATCGACGCCCTCAAGGATCCGCTCTACTGCGAACTGCCAAACTCCGCCCGGCGCCGAAGTGCGCAGAGTGCGATCTGGTACATCTTCAAAAATTTCCTCAGCGTGCTGGCTCCATTGCTCAGCTTCACGGCTGAAGAAGCGTGGCAATTCTTGCCGGATGTGCTGAAAGGCGATGCTCAGAGCGTCTTCGATTTGCCGGCGCCCAGGTTGCCAAAAGTTGACCCCGCGGCGCTTGCAACTTGGCAAGTCGTCAAGGGATTACGCTCGCAGATTGCGGCAAACGAAGGGCTGAGCAACTACGATGCGCGTGCTACGGTGCGTGCCGGCGGCGCGACACTTGCGGCTCTGCGTGAGTTCGGGGACGATCTGCGCGAAGCGCTGGTTGTTTCGCACCTGGACTTGATCGCGGGAGAAACAGATGGAGCCGCGCTGGAACCGCTGCAGGCTGCGGAGGGCGCGAAGTGTCAGCGTTGTCGCAAAGTGCTCGCACTCGGCAGCGATACCGAACACCCCACACTCTGCACTCCGTGCACCCAAACCGTCCGCACCCTAGCCAGCCAAAAAACCGCCTAACAACGCCTTTGTCGCCCTGATCGGTGCGCCGTGCGCCGTGCACTAGTGTCACCCTGAGCGGTGCACTAGTGTCACCCTGAGCCGTGTCGAAGGGCGCTACACCATGCTTCGACGAGCTCAGCATGACACGGAAATATCACCCTGCGCCGTGCCCTAGTGTGTCACCTCCGCCGCGCACTAGTGTCACCCTGAGCGGTGCACTAGTGTCACCCTGAGCCGTGTCGAAGGGTGGTTCACCATGCTTCGACAAGCTCAGCATGACACGGAAATACCACGCTACGCGGTGCACCGTGTCACGGAAATATCACGCTGCGCGTTGCACCGTGTCAAAGAAATACCACGCTACGCGGTGCACCGTGTCACCCTGAGCTTGTCGAAGGGTGGTCCATGCTTCGAGTTAGTTTAAATACCTCAGCGGGTCAACACTTTCGAGATTTGGGTTGAGCCGCGCAAACTCGCGCAATAGGTATTCGTGACCCTGGCCCATGAGGACGACGACGCGGTCTCCGGGCGATGTAACGTTCAAGATATTTGAGAATATATAGCAGTTGCGTCCGTACCAGGCAGCCGTGTAAGCGGCGCCGGCAAGGTGTGCATCTCTGCCAAGGCCGTCGATAATGCTGTAGGCGCCCGCGTTCGCACGAATCGCTGCGTCGGAATTCAGGTACCGTAACAACTCGAGATACGTGTTGCTCCGTTCGAGTTGGTCGCTCTTATCCACGAAGGCGTCAAACTGAGGGTCCCGGCCGCGGTCAGTCTTGAAGATCGAGGTAATAGAAGCGATCATAGCCTTTCCATCCGGAGTTTTTTCGTCGGCAAATTCTGGACCGTCTGCGTCAACGGGATAGATTGCACTATTGGCGGACGCTGCCGCGAGTCGAAATCCAAACTGATAAATTTCGTTTGCCGGGAGGGCGAACGTGCTTGCCCGATACTGCAGATAGCGCTGATTGTAAATGGGATCTGGCCCCGCCTCGATGAGCACCTTGGTGGGCGCAAAACGAGCCAAGTGTGCAACTACTTCGGCGATCTGTATTTGCCGCTTAGCTCCCAGCGGATCGTCCACAAAGGCGCTATTGTGGACGTCGTGTCTGGCCACCAAATGGGCGACCCCAACAATCATCACCTGCGCGCGACCCGATTGGGCGCAGGCTGTTCCTACGCTGGCGCACAGTAAAGTGGTCGTGAGTACAAAGAAGGCTAGAGCGCGCATTCGGTTCTCCTAGCGGCGGCGGGGTTTTTTGAGAGGGCGGTCTTCGGCGCGGCACACGGTTAGTGGTTTGCCGTCGATTTCGAAAAGATTGAATGCCTTAATCGCTTCTTGCGCGGCCAGATCGCTGCTGACCTCAACGTAAGCAAAACCCTTCTTGCGTCGCGTGCGGCGATCGCGTGGAAAGACGACACCTTCGTCCGTGACACCGAACTGTTTGAAGAGTGCGACCAGGTCTTCTTTTGCGGCATCGCGCGGATACCCGGCTACAAAAAGGCGAATCATTTGGCAGTCTCCGCAAGGGTTGTGTCGCGAAAGGCCGTCCAACGCTGATCCATGATCGCGTGGCGTGCCTCCTCCATGAGCGTGTTTAGGACGTAAACGTTGTGATAGGAAAGCAATTGTGGCCCCAGCATTTCATTGGCGCGAAACAGATGCGAGAGGTAGGCGCGTGAGTGCGTCGTGCACACGCTGCACGTACAGCGCGGATCGAGCGGACCGAAATCGCGGCCGTATTCCGCATTTCGAATATTGATATCGCCCGCGCGCGTCATCGCGCGGCCGTTGCGACCGCAGCGGGTCGGATACACGCAATCAAACATATCGATACCGCAGTCGACCGCCATGATTAGATCGCGCACAGTGCCCACGCCCATGAGATACCGAGGTTTTTCTTGCGGCAAGAGCGAGGCCGACAAGCGGGCAAATGTGTACATCTCTTCACGTGTCTCGCCCACCGACAGACCGCCGATCGCATAGCCGGGAAAATCGAGGTCTACGATCTCGCGGGCGCTGCGTTCGCGCAGCGATTCGTTCAAACCACCTTGCATGATGGCGAATACCAGGGTTTCGGGACGCGTATGCGCTGCCTTTGCGCGCTCCGCCCAACGCGTCGTAAGCTCCACTGACTTCTCCAGCGCATCTTCTTCGGCCGGCAGTTTGACGCAAACGTCCAGCACCATCGCGATATCGACGCCTAAAGCTTCTTCGAATTCGATCACATTCTCGGGTGTGAAGCGATGCACGCTGCCGTCAATGTGCGATGAAAACGTCACGCCGTCGGCATCGACCTTGCGACGCGATTCAAGGCTGAAGACTTGAAAGCCGCCGCTGTCGGTGAGGATCGGACCGGGCCATTGCATGAAGTGATGCAGGCCGCCCGCTTGCACCAACGTTTCGCGCCCCGGGCGCATCCACAGATGATACGTGTTGGCGAGAATAATTTGTGATTTGATCTCAGTTAAGTCGCGCGGCGTTAAGCCCTTGACCGTTGCGGCCGTGCCAACCGGCATGAACGTTGGCGTGTGCACGGTGCCGTGATGCAAACGTAACGTCCCCCTGCGGGCGGAGCCGTCACGCGCTAGGAGATCAAAGTTTCCCATAGAGCATTGCTTTGGTGGCCACGTATTCGCGCGGCGGCGGCTGCTCAAATTCAAGGTCTTCGCGCGTGCGGGGATGGCGGAAATGCAGCCGCCACGCATGGAGCGCCTGGCCGGGTAACGGAAAGCGCGAGTCGGCCTTGCCATACACTGGGTCGTTGACGATTGGATGACCCATCGCCGCCATGTGCACGCGAATCTGGTGCGTACGGCCGGTCTCCAAGCGAAAAATGATCTCGCTTGCGTTGTAGAGTTTTTCGCGCAATTCGTAATGCGTGACCGAAGGTTTGCCTTCGGGTGTGATCGTGTATTTCAGGCGGTTCATCGGATCGCGCCCAATGGCACCATCGATCGTTCCACGCGGGTGGATGAGCGGATTCCATGCCAGGCCTAAATATTCGCGTTTGATGTAGCGGTTACGCATGGCTTTGCTGAGCGCTTGCATCGTCTCGGTGGTTTTTGCAACCACCAGCAAACCCGAAGTATCACGGTCGAGCCGGTGCACGAGCCCGGGACGCAACGCATCTTCGCCTGGAAGCGATCCCACATGGCCGAGTAACGCGTTAACGAGTGTACCGCTGGTGGAGCCGTGGGCCGGGTGCGAAGTCATTCCGGCGGGCTTGTTTACGACGAGCAGATCTTCGTCTTCGTACACGATCGGCACGTCGATCGATTCGGGCTCCGCTACGATAACGGGCCGCTCTTGCAGTGTGAAGTCGAGAATGTCGCCTTGCGTCAATGGCACTGAGCCCTTGCAGACCGCTCCATTGAGCAAGATATCGCCGCGTTTGACGGCATCGGCGACTATTGAGCGGGAGACTCCGGCGATACGGGCGACGATTAAATCGGCGCGCGCGCCGGCTTCCTCAGGCGTGACGACGTGTTGCAAGTGATGACACAATCAGCAGAATGACGCCGCCGGTAATACAGGAATCCGCGACATTGAATATGTTGGGCCAGATCCGGTAGAAGTCGATGAAGTCGATGACGTATTGGAAATGAATGCGGTCGATGATATTGCCAATGGCGCCCCCAAGGATCAGGCCAAAGGCAATGCGCACGATCAGCGAATTTTTAGCCGCTTCACGGAACGAGAACCAGAAAACCGTAAGGACGACCAGCGCCATGGCAATGAGCAATACGGGTGAACTTCCAAAGAAGCCGAACGCGCCGTGCGTGTTTTGCTCGAACGTCCAGTTAAGCATTCCCGGCACAATTTGCCTGCACTGGCCCACGGCGCAGTGCCGCAGAATCCATTGCTTGGTGAGTTGATCTGCCAAAAG
>JALYIF010000096.1 GCA_030775925.1 Vulcanimicrobiota bacterium
GTCTTGGAGTGCACGCAAGGTTGCAATGCCGGCGGCCATCGCAAGTGGATTGCCCGAAAGTGTTCCGGCCTGATAGACGGGGCCCTCGGGCGAGAGTGATTGCATAATGTCGGCGCGGCCTCCGAAGGCTCCCACCGGCAAGCCGCCGCCCACGATTTTTCCAAGCGTTGTTAAATCGGGTAGGACCTGTTCGCGTTCTTGTACGCCGCCCGGAGCAACGCGAAAACCCGTCATGACTTCATCAAAAATTAAGAGCGCGCCGTCCTTTGCGGTTAGTGCGCGCATCCCACCGAGGTATCCGTCTTTGGGCAACACGAACCCCATGTTGCCGGCATACGGTTCGACGATAATCGCCGCGATTTTTCCGGGATGTTTTGCAAAAGTCGCTTCGATTGCCTCAAGATCGTTGTAAGGTAAAATAATGGTGTCAGCGGCCGTTCCGGGTGTAACGCCGGGCGAGTTTGGCACGCCGTTCGTAAGCGCGCCGCTGCCGGCTGCAATGAGAAATGAGTCGGCGTGGCCGTGATAGCATCCGGCAAATTTGATGATGAGATTCCGGCCGGTGTAGCCCCGGGCGAGTCTCACGGCACTCATCGTGGTTTCGGTTCCACTGGAAACAAATCGCACGCGTTCGATGGAAGGAACCATCGCGCATACGAGTTCGGCAAGCTCGCTCTCGGCTTCCGTTGGCGTGCCATATGACGTGCCTTTGGTCGCCGCCATTTGTATGGCTTTTACAACGGGCGGATAGGCGTGGCCCAAAATGAGCGGGCCCCAAGACAGAACGTAGTCGATGTATTCATGATCGTCCAAATCGATCATCGTCGCGCCCGATCCGGACTTCATAAAGACGGGCGTTCCACCCACGGACTTGAACGCGCGCACGGGCGAGTTAACGCCGCCCGCGATGCTGCGGCGTGCTCGCGCGAATGCGGAAATAGAACGCTCGAGTCTCAAGACGTGACCTCGTATTTTTCGAAGCTCTTCAAATCGGAGAGCGTGTTAATATTTGTAAGCGTACGTTTGGGGACAGGAAGCGGCCGGGCCGAGAGTTTGCGCAAGACGTCCTTAACCGATGCCGAGCCGTCATGAAAAACCGGCAGCGCTTCCCGTATGAAGGCCGCTCGATCGTAGAGCGCCACTAACGGATCGGCGACAACGGCTTCATCCCCGTCCTGCCAGGCAGCGCGCAATGCTTCCAGCGTGCTGCGGTCGACAAACGGTGCGTCGCCGGCTATGACGAACATGCGCGTGTGTACTACCTCTTGAAAGACCGTGAGTAACCCGGATAGCGGACCGCGGGCATTCCAGCGGTCGATAATGAGCGGGCAGTTCAACTGCGCATCGATCTCCGCGGGAAACGTTGCCCGGGCTGAGATATAGATAGGATACGGACCGCACACATTACCGTAGACGCGAGCAATAAGCGGCGTCCCACGCAGCGGGCGTTCAAGTTTTCGATCGAGCCGGGAAGCTTGGCCGCCGGCGAGGATACAGACGGCGTAATCGATCATGCCCGGATGCGCTTTGCGTAATCTTCTGCAAAATAGGTGATGATGATGTCCGCACCGGCGCGGACAAACGAAACCAGCATTTCCTCGATTGCGCGTTCGCGTTCGATCCATCCGTTGGCGGCGGCCGCCTGGATCATTGCATATTCGCCACTCACGTTGTAAACCGCAATCGGCACATCGAAGCGCTCGCGCGCCGCTCGCACGATGTCGAGATAGGCAAGCGCAGGTTTAATGATAACGATATCCGCGCCTTCGTGGATATCGAGTTCGATCTCGCGCATCGCCTCACGCATGTTTGGGGGATCCATTTGATAGGTCCGGCGGTCACCGAACTGCGGCGTCGAACCCGCAGCCTCGCGAAAAGGCCCATAAAATGCTGAGGCATATTTTACGGAGTACGACATGATCGGAAGATGTGCGAATCCATCCTGGTCCAGAACTTCGCGGATGGCGGCAACGCGCCCATCCATCATATCTGAAGGCGCGATAACATCGACGCCCGCGCGTGCATACGTTTGAGCCGTGCGCACCAGGAGTTCCACCGTAGCATCGTTATCGACTTCACCGCGCGCATCGAGCAAGCCGCAGTGTCCGTGATCGGTATATTCGCAATTACACAAATCGGCGATGACCAGCATTTGCGGAACAGCTGCTTTTATTGCGTAGATCGCGCGTTGAACGATTCCTTGGGGATCGTAGTTTTTCGTGCCCTCCGCATCTTTTGTGCTTGGAATTCCGAAGAGCAGCACCGCGCTAATTCCCAGAGACCAGAGCGACCGCGCGTGTGCAACAGTTTGCGCTAAGGTGAGACGAGCGATGCCGGGCATACTGGCAATCGGACCGGCCGTCGCATCGTCCTCCACAATAAAGAGCGGTTGAACGAGGCGATCCAGCCGCACGTGATGCTCGCGCACGAGGCCGCGAATCGCCGCGGTCGCACGCAGGCGCCGCGGACGCTGAACCTGCGTTGCCAGAATATCCCGAATCATTGAAAATACGCCCGGACGGCAGCAAGCAGCGGCTCGATATTTGCTTCGGATGCCGTGACGTCGGCTGGAAAACCCTGATCGAGAGCCGCAGCGGCTGAAGCCGGTCCCATGACGGCCACGGCTGGACGATTGCGCTGTGTCCGCCAGACATCGAGGAGGGCTGCAGCAGCTTGAACCGAGCCGCTCGACGGGAAGACGATCATGTCCGGTACTGGTTCGCCAAGTAGGGCGCTTGCTGCTTCACCCGCACGCCATTCGAGCACCTCGGCTCCGTCCCGTTTGAGTGCCTCAGCGATGCGGCTTGGCCGTTCCTGGGTCCGCGGAAGCACGATTCGCTTACCGTTTAGCACGCCTGGGCCAAAGGCTGCAGCCAAAATAGCCTGTGCTCCGGAGGCCAGAAGTTGCCCCGCAACCTCTTGGCCAAGCGACTCGGCAGCCGCGGGCGTCGTGGCCGGCGCGTGCCGCTTCGCCCGCACGATTTGCGTGCCGTCCGGGGAAACGACGATTGCCTGCAGATGTAAGGTCCCGGCCTCAAGTCTTGCGTGAATGCCGATCGGCGCTTGGCAGCCACCGCGCAAGGCGGCAAGCGCGGCGCGTTCCGCGAGGATGGCCAACTCGCATTGCGGATCGTTCAGCGCTTCGCGAATGCGTGCCGCAAGGGCCTCGTCTCCGCGCGCCATTTCCACGGCGAGCGCGCCCTGTCCGACAGCTGGGACCATTTCATCGCACGCAAACGGTACGGTGTATTTGGCGGCGATGCCTAAACGGTTTAGTCCGGCCATTGCAAGGACGATTGCATCGTACTGGCCTTCGCGCAATTTTCGCAGACGCGTGTCGATGTTGCCGCGAATGTCGATGTAGGCAAGGTCGGGACGCACGGCAAGAAGCTGCGCGCGCCTGCGCATACTCGACGTGCCAACTTTTGATCCCGGCGGCAAAGCAGCGAGCGACTCAAAATGTTCGCTGCAAAATGCATCGCGCGCATCTTCACGCTTGGAGAGCGCCACCAAACGCATGTCCTCGGGCAATGCGCTGGGTAGGTCTTTACACGAATGGACTGCATAGTGAGCGCGGCGCTCGCGTAGCGCTAGCTCGAGTTCTTTCACAAAGAGGCTTTCCGCGCCAATGGCGGCAAGCGAACGATCCTGAACGGCATCTCCGAGCGTGGTCACCGTTAAGATCGTCGTCGCGAGGCCATGCAGGGCGAGCTTTGCGGCTACGGTGCGTGTTTGCGTCAGAGCTAGCTGGCTTGCGCGCGACGCGCAAATGGCGGTGTTCGTTGAGGGCGTGATCGAAATGCCGCGTAGTTGATCGATATGCGCGTCAACGCAATGCTGCGCATCACCCGGATTCATCACCGCAAGGTCGTGCAGCGGCAGTAGGGCGACGCGCTTTAAGAGTTCGCCGCGTTCTTGTTGCGGAACGACATTGCGGATATAATCGCGCATCAAGCCGAGTGTCTTTGCAGCGCGCCCGTACGCGGGATCGATCTTCTCGCGCAGATCGTTGCTCAGACGTTTCGCTAAGCTTGGCGATGCACCGGCGGTATCGACTGCGACCGTCAAATCATCCAATCGCAAGACGGCCGGGAACGTGAAGTCCGCGTCTTGCGGATCCGCAGCATTGCTGCACAAGATGCCGCGCGCCCGCGCATCTGCAACGACGGCGGCATTAATGGTTTCATTGTTCGTGGCCGCGATAACAAGCATCGAGCCATCC
>JALYIF010000097.1 GCA_030775925.1 Vulcanimicrobiota bacterium
CGACGGTATATTCCGCATCTGCCAATGACAAAACAGCGACCTCCCATGAGCAGCCGGCACCTTGCTCACCAGTGTTAGAAAATTAGAGGCTCAGAACCTGCGCCCCCGAGGGCCACTCATTGCTGAGCACGAGTTTACCGTTCTCCCTGGCAGCGTTGCGTGCCGGGGTCATCGCTACCGAAGACGGCAAACATGGTGCCCTTGGGCACCGTGATGTCTTTTCCGTGGTGAAAGTAATTGAACGCGCCGATCGCAACGCCGACACCCGGAACGGGGATCGCACCTAAATAACCGGGCAGGTTATTACTGAGCCCATTCTTTTCCAGCGCCGAGGCGCTATGGTCCAGGACAACACCAAGCTTCCGGCCATCGGGCAAGAGCAGATATCGCGGTTCGAGCACCAGCGTACCCGCCCGGCCGCCTCGACCAGCCGGGGAAGCGATTGCGACCAGACCCCAACCCATCGTACGCGCGGGGATGACGATTCGATTTCCGGCCGTCACGGCGTTGACGGTTTGGAATCGGAAAAAGTCCCCGGCTTTGGCCGTTCCCGAATCGACTTCATCCACCGTTTGAACGGCAACGACGGTACAAATGGGAACTCCCTCGTTCTGTACCGAGATTGTCTCGCTGTGTGCTCCGCCTGCCCAGGCAGGGAGGGGGATTAGCGCACAAAGGAGCGCGGTCAGGCAGATGCGTCTCATCGTGCGAGTAACGTAATCGCATGCGGCCTTCGTTCCCCGATTTCCCGCAGAGTACTCCGCACGGAGTTCGGCCATCGCGGCCCGAAGCTGCCCCCGGCAATCACATGCTGCGCATCATCATCCGTCTACTTGCCATGCTCATCGCGCTTGCCGCCGGATCTGGCGTTGCTCGTGCCGGTCCGGTGCTCGATGTGCGCGGAACTGGCGACTTTGTAGAGTTGACCCCCTATCTGGAGTTGGCGCAGGATCCGACCAATCATCGCTCGGTGAACGAGATGGCGCGAGCCTCGTTTACCCCGGTCGGCCGGATCATGCTCTCGGATCCCCACCAAACCTACTGGATGCGCATGCGCATTGCCGCCGGTAAGCACGATCCTTGGCTGTTGACGGCCGGCTTTCGGCCGGCGCATGCCGACTTTTTTCTTCCAAATGGCCGTGGATTTGACGAACTACGTTCCGGCGATGAATTGCCCTACGCTCTAAGGCCGGCTCCAGCTTTCAATTGGATCGTTTTTCCGCTGCCAGATTTTTCTGCGCCGACGACGGTGTATCTACGTCTGCAGACAAGCGAGCCGCTGGTAAATATTGTTGCTTACAGCGCGGAGCGGTTTCGCCAGGATAACATTCGCGACATCGTCGTGATTGCGGCCCTGCTCAGCGTTTTAATTTCCTTGGTCCTTTCCAGCATTGTGCTCTTCTTTGTGATGCGGGACTCGCTGTATCTCTACTACGCAGCCTACATCCTCGCGCAGATTTTTTATCGCGCCAATGATTTCGGTTTGCTGCAGGCCTACGCGTTTTCGCATTCAGTTTTTCCTTACGTTCGTACAGAAGTAATCTTTGATGGACTGACACTGGTGGCTGCGACGGTCTTTATCCGGAGGTTTCTGCGTTCGCAGGCGCACAGCGTCCTGCTCGATCGCCTCAATATCGGCATTGCGGTAATTGGCGGTGTGTACATGCTCTTGGCGCTCTTTGGCGTGCCCGTTCGCTATACACTGGTGCAGAATTTCTCATTCTTTTACGTGCCGGTTTGGCTGCTCACCGGGGTCATTTGTTGGCGCAAGGGATATGCGCCGGCGCGTCTGTTCATCTATGCATGGGCTGCCTATATGGTGGGCATCGTTCTTGAAGCCGCTGTTGATTTGGGACTAACGGCACAACTTGGCATCGTCCGCGAGAGCGTGACGGACGTTGTGCTGGACTATATCGTCTATCTCGGCATTGCGTTGGAGTCCATCCTGCTCTCACTCAGTTTGGCGCAAGCCTACCGTACCGCAACTGCGGAAAAAGAGCGCATCGCGCAAGCCTCGATCCGGCACTTGCGCGAACTCATCGAGATGCGTGAGCGTACCGAACGAATGGCGGACCTGGCTTACAGCGACGCGCTAACGCATCTGCCCAATCGCGCCTCATTCTTCGAGCGCGTCGACGAATCGTTACAAGCGGCAACGCGCCATGGGCGGCGATGCGTGCTTTTGTATTTGGATTTCGACCGTTTCAAAGTTATTAACGATACGCTTGGGCATCAAGCCGGCGATGCCGCCCTGGTTGAGGCCGCATCCCGCCTCCGCCGCACGGTCCGTGGCGACGAAATCGTCGGTCGGCTGGGCGGCGATGAGTTTGCCGTTTTCCTACCGGAAGTGCAGCGTGAGGCCGATACCGAGCACCTGATCAAGCGTATTCAAGGCGCCTTCTTGGAGCCACTTGTGATCAGCGGCCAGGTCCTCGCGCTTGGGGTGAGCATGGGCACTGCCTCGTTTCCTGGGGATGGAAAGACACGGGATGAACTCATCGAGCATGCCGACGCGGCAATGTACAAAAATAAGTCCCGGACCAAGGCTCTGGGTGCGGGCGCAAAGGGTCCCGAGCCGATAACCGAATAGAGCGACTTCGTAAGCTTCAAACAGGCGGAAGACGATGGCCCAAACGCGTGAGGCAGCCAACGTCCCGGTGCTCGGACCGGATCTTTCGAACGTGCTCGAACGGATCACGGACGGGTTTTTTGCCCTGGATTCGCAGTGGCGCATTACCTACATGAACGCCGAAGCCAAGAAACTCTTACGCACAACCGAGCCGAACGTCATTGGCCAGTATTGGCTCGATGTGTACCCCAAGGCGCGGGGAACCGGCTTTCAGCGAAACTACGAGCGCTCCATGTCCGAGCAAGTTGCCGTTTCATTTGTTGAATTTTCATCGACGGCGCAGCGCTGGTTTGAAGTCAAAGCGTATCCCTCGACTGACGGCGTTTCCGTTTTTTTTCGGGATGTCTCGAGCCGTATGCGTGCCGAGGCTGAACTCGCAAGCCGGGCCCGGCAACAAACGGCAATTTTGGATTTCGGACGTCTCGCGCTTTCCGGTGTCGAACTCGAACAGCTGATGCGCGATGCCATCGAGATGGTGACCGTCTATCTTGAAGTACCTATCGCGGAAGTCCACACCTTTGAGAGTGAACGCCAGCAGTTCGCCCTACGCGTCAGCGAAGGTTGGGGTGTTCGCGAAGCACATCGGCAACATCTACCGGTAGATTCCCAAGCCGGCACCACATTGCGCCTTGGGCAGTCGGTCGTTACGAACGATGTGCGGATCGACGCGCGCTTTTGCGATCGGGAAGGTTTTGCCGAACGTGGAGTGGTTTCCGGAGTATGCGTGCTGATCGGCACCTCCGATTCTCCGCTCGGCGTGCTCTCCGCGTATAGCGACGTACAGCGCACCTTTACCCCAAATGAGGTTCGCTTCGCCGAGTCGATTGCCACAATTGTGGGCGAAGCCATGCGCTGGCATGAGGCGCAAGGGGCCGTGCGGGCATCGAACCAACGGATACGCGAAATTCTCGAAAGTATCACCGATGCTTTCATCGCCTTCGACTACAATTTGTGCGTAACGTACGTGAACCGGCGGATGGCTGCGTTTTATGGCATGAGCCGTGAGGAGATGCTCGGCTTGAGCATCGAGACGCTCTTTGCTACGGGAATGAACGCTGAATACCGCTCCAAGTACCGGCATGCAATTGAAACGCAGCGCGCGGTGACTTTTGAGATTTATAACGAGGAAAAAGGCGAGTGGTTTGAGACGCGCTTGTACCCTTCGCCCGAAGGCGTGTCGGCATATTTTCGGGAGATTACCAAACGCAAACAGGCAGAAATGGAAGTCCGCGAACTCAACGCACAGTTGGAATCGCGGGTCGGCGAGCGCACCAAGCAGTTGGAGATGGCCAACAAAGAACTCGAATCGTTTGCATACTCCGTGTCGCACGATTTACGTGCGCCCTTACGGGCCATTGATGGCTTTAGCCAGGCGTTGGAAGAAGATTACGGCCCGCAATTTGATGAGACGGCCAAGAGCTATATGGTGCGTGTGCGCAAAGCCGCCAACCGCATGGCCAACCTCATTGATGCGCTCTTGCGCTTAGCAAAAGTTGCGCGCGTTGCGATGACCTATGACCCGGTCGATATGACACACAGCGCTGCGGTTATAGCCGCCGAGCTACGCGATGCGGAGCCGGAGCGTGATGTGGAATTTCGAATCGAAGAGGGACTGACGACGTTCGGAGAACCTTCACTGCTTGCCAACGTGCTTCAAAATCTTTTCGCGAATGCTTGGAAATTTACAAAAAATTGTAAGCATGCTGTGATTGAATTTGGCCGCACCGATGATGGCGAGTTCTTCGTGCGTGACAACGGCGCTGGTTTTGATATGAGTTATTCAAATAAACTGTTCGGTGCTTTTCAACGGCTCCATGCCGACGATGAATTCGAAGGTACCGGCATTGGTCTTGCCACGGTCGCTCGCATCGTCCACCGTCATGGAGGCTCGATTCGTGCACAAGGGCAAGTCGATGGCGGAGCCACATTTTACTTCACCTTGCCATCGCAAGAAAAAAGGAGCGCATGAGTAAGCCCTATATCCTTCTTGTTGAAGACAATGCCGATGACATCGAGTTGACGAAGCGTGCCTTCAATAAAAACCACATCGTAAACGAAATTGTCGTCGTGCGAGATGGAGCCGAAGCTCTGGACTTTCTTTTTCATGGTAAGCGGGACGGGCGAGACTTGCCGCAGTTTATCTTGCTCGATTTGAAACTTCCGAAAATCTCTGGGCTCGAAGTCCTCGAGCGCATTCGCAAAGAGCCCGCAACGGCGCTTATTCCGGTGGTCATTCTGACATCCTCAAAACAAGAAGAAGATCGCTCCGCGGGGTATCGTTTGGGTGTAAACAGTTATGTTCGCAAGCCCGTTGATTTCAATGAATTTGTGGATGCCGTGCGACAAGTGGGGTTGTATTGGTTGGTGCTCAATGAGCCGCCCCCGGCACTTGAAACGACGCCCGCCGGGTGAGTCAAACGCTGAACGTCCTGTGCGTTGACGATTCACCGGACGATGCCGACCTGAATGTTATCGCACTCAGACGGCATGGCATGGAGATTTCGTACCGGCGAGTCGACACGCGCGAGGACGCGATTGACGCCTTCAAGGAAAAATGGGATTTAGTGCTCTGCGATTACTCGATGCCGCAATTTAGCGCCAACGGATTGCTCAATTTGCTCATCGAACATCAAATTGAGGCACCTTGCATCATTGTCTCCGGCGCGATTGGTGATGAGGCAGCTGCCGAAGCCATTCGACTGGGCGCCTCCGACTACGTCCTGAAGGATAATCTCAAGCGGCTAGGACCATCGGTCGACCGAGCGTTACGTGAGGCGTATACGACAAGAGCGCGGCAAAAGGCAGAGCGCGCCCTATTTGAAAGCGAGGCGCGCCTTAAGATTATTGTTGACCAACTGCCCGCGCTGATTTGGACGACGGATTCCAACCTCATGATTACCTCATTTGAAGGCGCAGAACTTGGCGCATTGCATATCGATCCTTGGCTGCTCGTCGGACAGAAGGTTGGCACGACGCTGTTTTTGGATGAGGCGTCCCGGCTTATCACCTTGCACTCGCATCAGCAAGCGCTGGAGGGCGATTCGTTTCGGTTTGAGATCGAATGGGCCGGTAAAACCCGCCAGGCACATGTTGAGCCGTTGCGCGATGTTGAAGGAAAGATCATCGGGACGATTGCTGTCGCCCTCGATATTAGCGAGCGTAAGATGGCTGAGCAACGCTTGCACCACCTTTCCCAATTCGATGCCCTCACTGACTTGCCCAATCGCGTACTCTTAGAGGACCGCGTTGCGCAGGCACTTGGCACGGCACGCCGGTATGGCGGAGAAGTGGCGCTGGTCTTCCTGGATGTCGACCGTTTTAAGTACATTAACGACACCTACGGTCACCATAACGGTGACGAAGTACTGAAGGGCGTTGCCGCGCGCCTAGCCGGCTTGATGCCTTCAAATTGTACGCTCTCCCGCTCTGGCGGCGATGAATTTATCTTACTCCTTGTCGATAGCAAAGATCGAGCCTCCGTCGAGGCGCTCGCTGCAGAGGTCTTGGAATCGTTTCGAGTCCCGTTTTCTATTAGCGGCCGTGAGGTCTACCTCACTTCGAGTTTGGGAATTAGCCGGTATCCCAGTGATGCCGAAGACGTGCCGTCGCTGCTCAAGAGCGCCGAAACGGCGATGTATGAAGCCAAACAACTCGGGCGCAACGCCTTTCAATTTTTTGTACCGAATATGCTTGCGGCGCCCGCCGAGCGGCTCACGCTGCAAACCGATCTCCAACGCTCCATTATCAAAGAACAGTTGGTAATGTATTACCAGCCAATCTTCGATATTGATGGCGAGACGGTGGTGGCCTACGAAGCTTTGGTGCGTTGGAATCACCACGCACTTGGCGTGCTTCTGCCGGATACGTTCATCCCGCTGGCTGAGGAAAGCGGGTTTATCGAACCCCTCGGGGAGTGGGCCCTCAATGAAATCTGCCGTCAAGCCAATGAATGGAGCGCGCTCGGATTCAATGCGCCGCGCGTCTGCTTTAACGTGTCGGCGCGGCAATTCGAACGCCGTGGCCTCCGCAAAACGATCGAACGAATCCTCGACCATCACCACATGTCGCCGGACCGGCTGGAGCTGGAGCTAACGGAGAGTTCCATCATGAAAGACGTGAGCTCCGCGATTGCGACCTTGTGCGATCTAAAAGATATTGGCTTGCGGCTGTCCATCGATGATTTCGGTACCGGCTATACGTCCTTGAGTTTTCTCAAGCGCTTCCCGCTCGACGTGCTGAAGATCGATAAGTCGTTTGTCCGCGACATGCGGGCCGGCTCGCACGATGAGGCGATTGTAAAAGCCGTGACCACGCTGGCTCGCAACCTCGGCCTTACCTCCATCGCCGAAGGCGTTGAGACCGCTTCTCAGCTCGAGCAACTGCGCGCGATCAGGTGCGATGAGGTGCAAGGCTTCCTTATGAGCCGCCCGCTGAGCGCCGAACAGTGCCTGGCGTTTCGCCGGCCGGCCAAAGTCGCTCTAGGATAAAATTTCGGGCAAGTAGGTGCAAAAGGCCCCTTGCTTGGGAATAGGTCGCCCATGCGTGAAGCCGTCCTTATTGCCAAACTGACTTCTAGAAATGGCCCTGAAGCCTTTAGTGAAGTAAGCAAAGCCCTTACCGACAACGGGATTTCCATTGTCGAAGCCCACCAGGTTGAAAACAAAAAAGAACTCCTCAAGCGGGTTAAACGCGCGGTGAAATCCGGCCATAAGTTGATCTTGGTTGCCGGAGGAGACGGCAGCCAAACCGCGGCCGTTGGCCCCCTTGCTTACACGGATGCCGTGTTGGGCGTTATCCCAGCCGGCACGGGTAATAGCTTTTGCCAGACCCTCGGGATCAAGCCGACGATCGCGGACGCGATCCACACAATCCTCAACGGACGCGTTGCAGAGGTCGATCTAGGCATCGTCAATGGCGAATATTTTGCGAACTTTGCGACGATCGGTCTGTCGGCCGTCATCGGAGCCGACACTCCGAAGATTGTAAAAAAGATTGCCGGCGGAGTGGCCTACGGTTTGGCTGCAATCGGTCCGCTCCTAACCCATCCGCCCTTCTCGGCTAAAGTTGCCTGGGAAAAGAACGAACTGAAAGTTGAGACCTTTCAGATGATCGTCGCCAACGGGCGGTTTTTCGGCAACACGCCCGTTCTGCCCGACGCAAACATTACCGATGGAAAGCTTTCGTTTTTCACGACGCAGGGATCCGGAAGGCTCGAAATTCTGCGCATGTATTTAGCGTTCGTCCGCGGCACGCAGACGTCGCTACCGGATGCGCACTATTTTCAAACCAAAAAATTGACCGTCAAGACCAAGAAGCCTCAACCGATTGCCATTGACGGCAGTACGTTCGGCAAGACGCCGGCCACGTTCTCGGTTGCTAAAAAAGCGTTAAGAGTGATGGTGCCGCAAGAAGAAACCGCGGAAATTGCGATATGACCCTTGAGGTTCGCCTCGGGGTCCTCGCACTTGTGTTCTTCATCTCATTCCTAGCTCTCGGATATCTGGTCACGACCCGCCGCCTAAGTCAGTTCGACGTGCGAGCGGGCAATCTACACGGGATGTCCACCGACCTTGCGGTGATTTTCACGCTCTCGGGGCGTTCGATCCCGCTGCTGACGCTCGCCGCGATCTCGTTGGCGATCTTTTTTGCCGCGCGGCAACCGCTTTGGATTCCGATTACCATCTTCGTTTCGCAGGTAGCTTCTCAAGGG
>JALYIF010000098.1 GCA_030775925.1 Vulcanimicrobiota bacterium
ACCGTATTGCGCGAGTACTCACCGAAGATTTGGGGGTCGTGCCGGGCAACCGCGTTCTTTTGCGCGCTCCGAACACGCCGATGCTCGCCGCCTGCTGGTTTGCGGTTATGAAAGTGGGTGCGGTGGCGGTTGCAACGATGCCGCTCTACCGTGAAAACGAACTGCGCCATATGGTTGAGAAAGCGCAGATCTCACACGCTCTGTGCGACGAACGGTTGCTGTCGGATCTTCAGGCGGCGACGGCTGGGCAACCGTCGTTTATGACTATTGCTTTTAATTCTGCCGCGGCCGATGGCCTCGAGGCCCGGATGTCGCTCAAAGATGTGACATTTGAAAATGTCGAGACCGCGGCGCAAGATGTGGCCCTTATTGCTTTTACGTCCGGCACAACCGGCAAAGCGAAAGCCACAATGCACTTTCACGCCGATGTGATGGCGGCATGCGACGCCTTCCCCCTTTCGGTCCTTAAGGCGAGTCAGGACGACCTCTTTAGCGGAAGTCCGCCGCTGGCGTTTACATTTGGTCTCGGTGGTCTCTTGTTGTTCCCGCTCCACATTGGCGCCGCCACGTGCCTCCTAGAAAAAGCGCCGCCCGAACTACTGCTCGGCGCTATTCAAAAGCACGGTATTAGCGTTATTTTTACCGCACCGATTGCTTACCGAGCCATGACCGGGATGCTGGATCGCTTCAATATTTCATCGCTCCGGAAATGTGTCTCAGCCGGCGAGACACTTCCGCTTCCCATTTGGCAAGCCTGGCATGACGCAACCGGACTGAAGATTATCGATGGTATCGGCGGCACCGAGATGCTCCACATCTATATTTCGTCTTCCGAAGAGACGATGCGGCCGGGATCGACCGGGCAAGTTGTGCGTGGCTATGAGGCCCGCATAGTGGATGATGCAGGCGAGGAAGTACCGTCAGGTACCATCGGCCGGCTATCGGTGCGCGGGCCTACCGGCTGTAAATATCTCGATGACGATCGCCAAACCCAGTACGTGCAGAACGGTTGGAATTTTCCGGGCGACGCATATCGGATGGACGACGATGGGTACTTTTGGTATGTCGCCCGTATGGACGATATGATTATCGCCGCTGGATATAACATCTCCGGGCCCGAGGTAGAAGAAGCCTTGCTTGCCCATGGCGATGTTAAGGAGTGTGCGGTTGTATCCGCCCCGGATGCGGAACGGCAAACCAATATGGTGAAGGCATTTGTCGTTTTAAAAGAATCGTGCACGCGAGATGACGCACAGGTAGTGCGTCTTCAAGAATTCGTGAAGAGCAAAATCGCTACGTATAAGTGTCCTCGTGCAATCGAATTCGTCGACGCGCTGCCGCGCACCGAGACGGGCAAACTACAACGATTCGTACTGCGCAAGCAGGGAGAGAAGACCGGCTCACCTATCTAAAGGTGCGCGGATGCGGAATCATGGCCGCAGCACACGGCTTGCGGCTCCCTGCCGATATGAGAAAACCTCGGTCCAAAAGCCCCCCGCTGTTCGCGATACGTTTCCAATCGACCGTCTTCGTGCTGGTTTCACGCCGGGCTGCTAAGTAGCGAAATACATAGTATGAAGGCTGAAAATGTTCGCATGAATTTAATCGCCGCATTCCTTAGTTGCGCACTGCTTGGCGATTTTGATTTGCTCAGCTAGATCTTTGCGCGCGTAGATAGTTACGCCGGTGCTGCCTGTCGCATAGGCATAGCGAGAGCCTCGAAAAAATGAAATGGTTTGCTTGGATTGGTACGTCGGCACAACGGCCACCTGGTGTGCGGTGAGATAGTCTTGCGCGATGGCGGCGCTGTAGACGAGCGAAAGGACACCGCGAACGCGCGGGTCGGCCCGCTTCACAAATGAGAACTCTGGGGCATCATACGATACAAGCTCTTGAAACGAGATGTGTCCTTGCGCATCCTCGATGTGGTACAAGACTTTGCCGCCCTGATATCGAGCCGTTGCATTCCACATGGGCAGGCCGCTCATTTCACTCTTGATCCGCTGTGTAGAAAACGGTTTGGCATGAATTGCCGCGACCACATCGGCTACGTTCTGTCCCGGGAGCGCGCTTACAGCGGTGGGTGCGGCAAGCGCGGTCATAGCAAGCGCGATAGCATACGTTTTGAAGTTCATAAGCCTTACCTACTTCAGCTGTTCGAGAAGTTTCTTGGGCGCAACGGCCCGGTAGCTTTCATCGATCCAATCGAGAAGAATTCCAATCGGTGGATCCTGCTCCGGCGCGAACCGGGCCGTGACCCAGCCGCTTTTGCCCAAGTTGTAGCC
>JALYIF010000099.1 GCA_030775925.1 Vulcanimicrobiota bacterium
TTTGTGCCTCGCCCCGAAGATCCGATGAGCTTCTCCGTAACATCATCAACATATGAAGCGATGGTGCCCCCCAAGCTCGCGCCTAACGAGCGCAGTGCAACCAGGCCAAAGAGCTCACTTGGCGTGAGTTCCAAGCGTTTGAGGCTGTAGCCGTCCGCAAAACGATAACTGTTGGTAGCGCGGTCGAAAAACCACGGGAAGCCGGCATCGGCTAAAATAGCAAGGTAGCGCCGCAAACTGCGCGTGCTCGGCGGGTGATCTCCCTCCGAGATTCGCTCCTTAAGGTGTTCGAAAGAAAAGCGGCCCTCGTCGATGGCATTAAGCAATCGAACCAAGAGCACGATCTTCGGCTCTGAGCGTTCTATGACAGTATTTGCTCCAGCGTATAACCGCCCCATTTTAAGGGTTGACTACTGGCAGATGCGCAAGCTCCGGGGCGGCCGTGCATCCACTGGCGGTCTGCGCGCGGACGCACCGTCACGCTCGCAATGCGTTCGTGCGCAAAGACGATGGTACCCGAGCCGGCGACCGCGCTCGCGGCGGCAATAATCGTTAGGAAGTTCACTCGTTTCATATGCTATGTAGAGATCCTTTCACTACGCGAACGAGGCTTGAGCCGAGAACGTAAACTTGCCGATTTTCGCGACGGGGACAGCGGGCACGGAAGCCGAGTCAGCCGCTGAGCCCGAGAAATATACCTGGCTTCCAAGCTCTATATCAGAAAGCGCCGTAAGCATGGAAGTAAAAAACCGGAAATTCTTAAGCGTCTTTGTGAGCTTTCCGTTCTCGATCAGAAAGACGCCGTCACGCGTGAGGCCGGTAATGGTCTGTTGTTTGGGATCAACTACGCGTGTGTACCACGTGCGTGAGACCAATATTCCCCGCTCCGTCTCTGCGATGAGCTGTTCGCGCGTTTTGGTGCCAGGAAGAACGATCGAGTTAGCCGGGAAACCCGGATGGCCGGTGTTTGCAACCTTATACTTATTGGCTAACAGCGTATTGGTAACATAGTGTTTCGGAACGCCGTTTTCAATAAGTGTAAGTTTCTTTGTCGGTGCTCCATCGGGAGAGAACGGGGCGTTGCGCAGAAGTGGGTGGCTCCAATCATCCACGATGGTAAGATTCTTAGAGAGCAATGGTTTGCCGATCTGATCGACCATCCATGAATCCTTATTTTCAATCACGCTCCCAATGTCCATACCATCGAGTACCCCGCCCAGCACATTAGAAAAGGCGGGTGGTTCCAAGATCACGGTATACGTGCCGGGCGCGAAGTCCTGTGGTTCGCGCGACACTGTTGCTTTACGCGCCGCGAGGTCGGCGCGCTCACTTGTATCGATCGTGCCGAAGTCGCGCGACCAATACTCCGCGTAGCCGCTGGTGTTTTCCGCCATGGCCTTTACTTCCAGGCCACTGAGCGTACTCTCATACGCGGCGCGAACGCCGAGCGAATTGGCAATCGCCTGCGCCCCATACTGCGTCGTCAGGTAGCCTGCACTCAGGAGCTTGTCTTGCTCCATACGGGCGAAGAGGGGAAGCAACTTGTCAACGCGCGCATCTGGCGTTGCATCCTTACTCGAATCGAACACGGCTTCTGGATTGCCCGCGATTGTCTCTTTTTTCGGTAGAGAAATGAACTCGGTATTCGGCGGGGTGCGCTTAGCAATTTCCGCGGCATCGGCTACCAACTTGCGAAGGCCGGCTTCGGAGAGATCGCCGGACGTAGCGTTTCCGATGTGCTTATTCTTCACAAATTGCACGCTTACCGTCGTCTCATCACCGCTTAAATTCTGCGTCACATAGTTGCGCGCGAATCGCGAGTATGCTTGATTTCCGACATTGACATCGACTTCGGCTTGGTCCGCTCCGGCGCAATATTTGAGAACTTTTTCGGCCAGTTCGAGTGCGTGCGCAGCATTAAGCATCGGCTTTAATCCCCACTTTAACGCCCGCAAAGCGTGCGTGCGAGCAGGCATGTGATGTACGCCCCGATTGGACGGGCTCGCCCTTTCCACAGTTCGGCGTGCCCCAGACAACCATCTCCGATTCGCCTGCGACGCGGTCCATCGAGCCCCAAAATTGCGGCGTGATGCCGGTATAGGTGGGCTTCTTGTACATTTTTCCGCGCTTGCCGTTTTTTATTTCCCACGCGATCTGCGGCCCGAATTGGAAATTCAATCGATGATCGTCAATCGACCAGGATCGAATGCCGCTCACCATCACGCCGTCGTTCGTGTCGGCAATGATGCTCTCAAGTGTTCCCTCTCCCGGTGCTAGGACAATATTGGTCATGCGCACCATCGGCACGCTAGCCCAATCTTGGGCGCGGACCGAAGCCGTTTGTGCCAGCCCCGTCTGCGCGGCCGTATCGCGTGAAGATTCAAACGAGCGTAGAATTCCGTTCTCAATAAGCGTCACTCGCTGCGGTTTAACGCCTTCATCGTCGTAGCCCACCGTCGCGAAACCGCTCGGCAACGTGTTGTCGCAATACACGGACATCTTGTCGCTGCCGTAGCGCAATTGACCCACTTTATCGACCGTGGCCCACGATACACCTGAAAAATTGGCTTCCCAACCGAGCGTGCGGTCAAGCTCGAGCGGATGGCCAATTGATTCGTGCATCTGTAGATTCAAAACCGAGCCATGAATGATGAGATTGGTCGTCTGCTCGGGCAAGACCGGCGCATCGGCCAGCTGGGAAGCTTCTTCTCCATACAGATGTGCGTTTGCCAGCAAGTCGGCGCGGTGCACGACCTCATACCCCCCGCCCTGAAAGAGCCCGAAGTCGCCTGGGCCGATGCGTTGCTGAACATCCCCGTCCTTGCCGATCGCAACGGCCCCAACGGCGGCGCCGGTTTGCAGGATGCGTTGCATAATGGCGCTACCGGTCGTCGAATAGAACTCTTTGTTCGTGTCCCAACCGTTATACAGCGAGAAACCGGTAATCACGTTCTTGGCAACATGCACGGCCTTTTCGGCTGCAATCAAATCGTCGGCACGCTTGCTGAGCGAGATACTGCGCGGATCGATCTCAAAGGCCGTCGTGTACCTGTCTACATATTTTTCAGTCGGCTGCACGGCGCGGATGCGGTTGGTGACACGAGCGCTCGCTTTCGCAATGGAGACGGCTAGGGCCGCCGTTGCATCCAGGCTGGCCTTATCGAAGCGGTCGCTGCCGGCAAAGCCCCAGCTCCCGTCTACCAGCGCACGGACACCGTATCCGAGTGTAGCGGTACTTCCCACTCCTCGAACCACCGAGTTGCGCACGAAAATATTGTCACTATAGACATCCCAAAACTGAACGTCGGCATACTGCGCACCGCGGGCGCTCGCCGTATCGAGAACCTGAGCGGCCGGAGCCGCGTACCGATTTGCCATTATCCCATCCCAGCTAAAACAACAGTGTACCGGGTTTCTGAACGCCATTGTGACAGGTAGGGCAGCGCAGTGCCATCAAAATGGCTTCAAAAACGCCGGCCGCTATGGCGTTGCTTCGGGAGCCGGGCTCGTTGAAGCCGGCGGGGCCGGGATCAGCGCCGGGGGCGAGGTATAACCAGGCTTCGGAAAACATCCGTCCGGCGCGCTAATCGGCGGAGCCGTTGGTTCGGGTGCTACAGGGCTCACGCCGATGATGAGCGGGAAATTCGATCCGCCATCGGTCATCGTGCGAATCACATGTGTCTCCGAGGCATGCGGAGCGAGTGAAAAAGCGCGGATCAGGTAGCGGTGTGGCGGGGCCGTTGCGGACTTCGCCGAGGTTGCGCATCCAATCTCAATTGGAACCGGCTCGGCGTCCAGTTGATAACTCGCCCGGGCCGGACCGCCGCGCGGCGATTCATAGAGGTAGGCTACCTGCGGAAGATCCGTTGGATTGCTCAATGCAACGTTTAAAGTAAACAAAACGCCGTAATCGCCCAAATTCTTCCCCGGGTCGGCCGGAGCCACTTTGGGTACGGTCGGTTCGCGATCCCCAATTGTGGCCGAGACCTCCTGGCCTAGGGCGGCATACGCCAGCGTTTGGGTCCCGTAGCCCACGAGCGAATAGGTACCCATGCGGCCTTTGCCGTCGGACGGCAGCAACGGGCCATCAAGCAACAGCGCCGGGTTGACGCCCGGCGAAACCGCCAGCACGCTCAGGGTCACCGCTCCTCCGGACAGTAGTTTAAAATCTATCGCGCTTGCAACGCCGTCGCGCGACCGCATGAGCACATCGCGTTCGAAAAACGGCGCACTGCCGGTCAGGTCAAACACGACGCCTTGGTTCTTTGCTTTATCGATGAGGAAATTTTTGGTAACCGCGTGCCCCACGTTCATGACGTCGCCACTCGGGCCCGCAAAGTATCCGAGAACCTGCACCGTGCTGGTGGCGGTCGACGATGGAGCCAGCACCAAAACGATGCGCCGGAGTTGTGTTCCGTTCTCATGGTAATCGTACAACCGGACGGCTTGCGAATCCGTAATGACACCCCGGTATAAAACGCCGTCATTTAAGATCCGTTCGGGATCGTCGGAGTAGTAGAGCACACTGGGATCAAATGGCGCGGCCGCGACCTGTTGCACCGTTACCTGCGTGGTGCCGCTAACATCGAGGTATTGATCGCCGCCCGCAATGGTCACCGGCACCGCTAAGACAACCTGGCCTCCCGTGGTGAGTGGAGTTGCCTGTGGCGTAACGAGTCCAATCTGTAGCGTGGCCCCGGGTAGTGCCGAGGTAGCGCGATTGAGCGCAAGCGTCGTCTGAAGCGCGACGAACGCCGGATCAACGTTTGCTCCAGTGACTTTAATTGCAAGTGCTTGCGCGATCGTTCCAGCATTGGGGGCAATGCGCACGGGAACATCAACCGTTCCACTCCCGCTCGCATCAGCAACATGCAGTACAGCGGTGCCGTTGCGAATTGGCGCGAGGAGAATCGTCGATCCACTGACGGTTACACCGGCGATCTTCGGGTCCAAGATTGCGGTCACCGCACCAACCGCACCGGTAATCGTCACGGTTTGCGCTACGCCGATATTGGTTGCGATTTTCGACGGTGTGGCGACGAGCACGGCGGGTG
>JALYIF010000100.1 GCA_030775925.1 Vulcanimicrobiota bacterium
GCATGCGACCGTATTTGGAGTCGGGCGCATATCCGGGCGGCGGCGCCTGCGCCTTGGCTTGCTTCGCGGCGCGCATGGCCTCGATGGCAAGCCCGATGATCTCGTCCACTATTTTTGCGGCGCTTGAGGCGGCGTGTCGGGGCCTTTGTCGATGTTTCCGCCGATCGCCCCGCGCATCTCTGTGTCAGCCTTGATGTTGTTGAGCTTGTAGTAGTCCATCACCCCAAGATTGCCGCTGCGGAACGCTTCGGCAATCGCCATCGGAATGCTCGCTTCCGCTTCCACGACCTTCGCGCGCATCGCTTGCGTGTTGGCCTTCTGTTCTTGTTCGGCTGCTTGCGCAGCGTATTGCCGCTCGGCGGCCTTCGCTTGCGCGATTCGACGGTCGGCTTCGGCCTGCGACATCTGCAGCTCTGCACCGATGTTCTTGCCGACATCGACATCGGCGATGTCGATCGAGACGATCTCAAATGCCGTGCCGGCATCAAGGCCCTTGGCTAGCACGGCTTTGGAGATACGATCGGGATATTCAAGGACTTCTTTGTGGTCGATCGCAGCTCCGACGGCGGACACGACGCCCTCACCGACACGCGCGACAATGGTTGGCTCGCCCGCGCCGCCGACATACCGATCCAAATTGCTGCGTACGGTGATACGCGCCTTGACGTTGAGCTGAATGCCGTTTTGGGCGACACCTTGAAAAATCGGCGTTTCAATAACTTTGGGATTTACCGAAGTCTGCAAAGCTTCTAAGACATTTCGTCCCGCTAGATCGATCGCCGCTGCGCGCTGCCACTCGAGCGGAATCTGCGCGCGCTGCGCGGCAATCATGGCAAGCACAACATTCTCAACGTTGCCGCCGGCCAGAAAATGCGACTGCATTTGATCGACGGTCAGTGCAAGCCCCGCTTTGCGCGCTCGTACGAGATTGTTTACGATGACGCTGGGCGGAATACCGATCAGCCGCATCCGGATCAACGAGACAATCGAAAGTGGAACGCCCGCAGCAATCGTGCGAATCCAAAGCCCAATTGGGAAATAGTACATCAGCACGAAGAACACGATGATCAGGACAAATATCATGATCACGGCACCAAAGCCCATGATAGCCAAAACGGTACTCCCCTAAGACTCAGGCAAATTGAGATAATTTGGAAGGGTCACCGGCTCCACAAAAACCCGCGCACCTTCAACCCGCGTTACGCGAACCGGCGTTCCCGCTGGAATGAAATCACCCTCCGTAAGCACGTCGATGCGCTTGCCATCGATGGTTGCAACTCCAGCCGGCCGCAGGAACGAGGTTGCCGAACCGCTCAGGCCTCGCAAGAACGTATAATCGCCACTGGCCACGTATTCGGGTCCTTGGAAGCCCGCAAACGTGATGCGCTTGAGAAAGGCGTTTTCAGGAAAAGCCCGGACTGCCAGCCAGAAAAATGCGACGGTGAGAACAATCGCGGTCGCGAGCGTTTGCAAGGCGACAAAGAAAAACGGAATTCCGAATGCCAGCACGATTGCCGAGAGCAACGCCAGCCCGCCTAGGATGCCGGGCACCCCATGCCCGGGCATGACGTGCAACTCGTACAAAATTCCGATCAAGCCTGCGACGGCGAGCGCGATGACCAATCCGTTGCTAAAGCCAGCGTACAGATGCGTCCCGAAAAACAGTGCGAAGGCGGAGAGGCCGATCAACCCGGCGATACCGTGCAGGGTTTGCATTTCGATTAGCAGCCCCAGCATTCCGAGGGTTAACAAGAGACCGCTGACTTCCGGGCTAGTCGCAAATCGCGCGAGCTGTTCTCCAAACGTGTACTCTGCATTCTGCATCGGTGCGCCTTCAAGATGATTGCTTGAAAGCGCACCGGCGAGCGAGTTGTCGATCGTATCGGCGATGTGAGCGCGTTTTGCATCATCAGCATTAAGCGTTAAAATGGCGCCGTGTTTTTTGTAGTCAGGAGCATCCGCGTTCGGATCGACCATCGCCGCCGCCAACTTTGGATTGCGGTGGTTGAGCAAAGCCGTTGACTCGAACTCCCCGCGCAACGCGGAGATGGTTTTAATGGTCGTTGGAATCGGTTCTGCTGCACCGATACTCGACCCAGGCGACATCGCGATGCGTTTTGCGCTAAGGGTTATTAGCGCACCGGCAGACCACGCTCTTCCCGAAACATAGGCCAGCGTCGGAACTTTGGATGAACGCACCGCATCCCGAATCTCCGTGGCGGCGCTCACAAGCCCACCGAAGGTATCGACGTCGAGCACGATCTCTCGTGCGCTGGTGGCATTAGCGGTTTCGATTGTGCGTTGGACGAGGTGCGCCATGCCCTCGTCGATGGTGCCATGAATGGGGATCACCACGATGTTCTGTTGTCCACTTTGCGCGGAGGTCGCCGAGAAGAGCAGGCCGGCAAGGCCGCCCACAATCATTAGCCCCAAAATCAAATGACGCAGCCGCAGCAGACTTCTCATAGAGCCCTCTACCATCTTAAGCACAGGAAGTTACGGCTCTTACTGTCCCACCAGCTGGAAGCCAAAATCCACAAAGTGCTTGTCGTAGGCCAGAGCCTGCGAACTGTGGCCGCGTCGCATATAAATGAAACTTGCGCAATCGACAAGGCTCAGCAGGCGACGCTTCTCGGCCAGGACGAGATGGAGCGCCGCCTCATGCGTTCCAGCGTCGACAAACTCCACGGTAACGAGTGGGAGCAAAGCCTGGTAAAGATCTGCCAGTGCTTCGAGGCCGAGCCGGGCTTGGACGATGGCGCTGGTTTCCAACAGCACATAGTTCGTCGTGAAGAGCTCGGTCTCGTGGGCTACCAACTCTCTCCACGCCGCCGCAGCTCCCGCATGATTGCGGTCATTTGCGTCAAGGATCGCGTAGAACGCTGACGTGTCGACGAAGATCACAAAGGCAGCTTTGAGCCGGCGATGGCCTGCACGAAAGCCGCATCGTGGGAGTCCGAGTTGGAGGGCCCGCTATACTTACCAACCACCGCTAAGGCGCGGTCCCGCTCGCGCTCCGACGAAGTGTCGGAAAGAACCAGCGCATCGATACCTTCGCGGATTAGCGCGGAAATTGAAGCCTTACGGAGGCGAGCTAACTTTCTTAGCCGCTTTTCCTGATCCGGGGTGAGCTGGACTTGGAGGCGATGCATGCCATCATGATAGCACCAATGCCATCAAGACTCAATTCGGGAGCGCCGCTCGAAGCCTGGCGGACCACCCTTCGACAAGCTCAGGGTGACACAATTTTGCTCAGGGTGACACAATTTAGCTCAGGGTGACACTATTTTTGCGCCAGCGAGACACTAAGTTCGCTCAGGGAGAGAATCCAGTGTCATGCTGAGCTGGTCGAAGCATGGGCGGACCACCCTTCGACAGGCTCAGGGTGACACTATTTTGCTCAGGGTGACACTATTTTGCGCCAGCGAGACACAATTTTGCTCAGGTGACACTAGTTCGCTCAGGGGCAAGTGTGGGAAGTTAGGCGAGTTCTTCGGTGACGATCTGGCGGACCAGGTTGCCGTCGGCCTCGCCTTTGAGGAGCGGCATGACCGCCTTCATCGCAGCGCCTTGATTGCGGCCCTCGCCGGAATGCCGGCAATGGCCGCCTTGACGATCGTACGAACCTCGTCAGCCGACTTCTGCGCGGGCAAATAAACCATCAGAATATCGCGCTCGAGCTCTTCCTTGGCGGCCAGGTCGTCGCGCTTGGCCTTCTTATATTCGCTCATCGAATCGTTGCGCTG
>JALYIF010000101.1 GCA_030775925.1 Vulcanimicrobiota bacterium
CCCTCGAGCATGCTCATCGAGTAAGTAAATGTGACGGGGTAGACCTCGCCCTTTGCTCCGCCGCCATAGTCGACAAAAAGCTTGTCCGTCGCCACAATTTTTTGAAGCTCCAGCGTATTTTTGTCCACGTAGATTTCACGTAAGTGATTGCGATCGAGATCGCGGAAGGGATAGACGGTGAGGTGATATTGGGCACCCTCAAGGGCGACCTTACTAACCTTATACTGCGTTTCACCCACGGAACGCACCGCTCCAATTTGCGTCGGAGCATTGGTCTCGGGCGGCGGCGCAACATCGACCGGACGGGAGTGGACTGGAGCCGGTTCAAATACATCTGCCGTCGGCGGTCCGGGATCACGGTCCTCATTAAATGCAGGACGGTCAAAGGTCATGTCGCCGCGAAAATCATCTCGCCCGATGCGCCGCTTTAGCGCCGCGCGATCCGTCGAGCGAACCCAAACATGGTCCGAGTAGGTTTCCGAAAAATCAACGTAACCGGCCTCGGTGTTCTGTTCGCGGGAAATCGTGTACACAATGTACGGCGGTGGCGGCCGATGCGAACGGAACACCCGCCGGATATCCGCCAAGAGTTTCTCACCCTTGGGCAGGACCGGTGCAGCCGTGGCCACAGCCGCTGGACGATCAACCGGATGAGGCCGCGCCGCGTGCGTAGGTGCCGGTTTGGGCATCACCGCGACCAGAGTAAGGGCACTAGCAGCCCACAATACATCAGTAAAGCGCATCAGTCTCTATAACGCACGAGTCAGCCCGTTCGTGTCAGCTCCTCGAACTCGGCAAGCATTTTTTCCCAGGTCTTTACCGCAACTTCACTTGCCTTGCCGATACTCGCAAGTTCCTCTTGAAGCTTGCGAACCCGCGCCCGGTCTGCAAACAAGTCCGGGTCCTCGAAGAGCGCCTCAATCTCAACTTTACGCACGTCGAGTTTGGCGATCTCCCGTTCCGCGCGAGCGATCTGGGCTTCCAAATTGGAACGCACCTTGAGAGGCGTGAGCCGGGAGGTCTTCTTACGCTTCTCATCGCGCACCGACTCGCGGGCAGCTTCCTCACGCTCGCGCATCAGCGCTTCGTATGCGTCGTAACCGCCTTCAAGCAAGCCCCATGCCCCGTCATCGATCCACAGCACCAAATCGCTGAGTCGCGCAAGGAGATACCGGTCGTGGGAAACGACGACAAGGGCTCCCTCATAATCGTCAAGGACGCCTTCAAGCGCTTCCCGGCTTTCAATGTCGAGGTCGTTGGTCGGCTCGTCCAGCAAGAGCACATCGGCTTTGCGTGCCATCAAGCGAGCAAGCATAATGCGGCGCCGTTCACCGCCGGAAAAGGCGCGGACCGGTTTGTCCGCCGCATCACCGGAAATTCGCATCCGGCCCAAGAGTGCGCGCGCTGCCTCCGGAGTGATAGTCCCGGCGGCCAAAACGACCTCAACGGCCGTCTCATCCACATCGAGTTCGTCGTGTGCGCTTTGCGCAAAATAAGCCGTTTGCGAAGCCGGATTGAAGCGCACACTCCCGGTGTCGGGCTTGAGTTCGCCCGCTAGAATCTTAAGCAGCGTCGACTTTCCAGCACCATTTGGACCAACGATTGCCAACCGCTCCCCTTGTTGCAAATCGGCAGCGAGACCGGCAAAGAGGGGCTCTGCATAAGCCTTCGAGAGGTCCTTGAGCTCAAAAGCAAATCCATTTCCCGCGCGGCGCGTCGATTGCAACCGCACGTTGATGCGCGCCCGCGGGCCAGTCGGTTCCGGAGCTTGCATTGTCGCTTCAACTCGTGCGAGTTGCTTTTCGCGGCTACGCACGCGGCTGTAGTTGGAAGATGTCAATGTTGCCCGCAGATCGGCAATTGTTTCGCGCCGCTTATCGCGCTCGGTCACAAATGTGCTATAGGCGCGGCGTTCTTCTTCCAATCTCAAGTCTTTTTGCGCCAAAAATTCAGTATAAGCCGGATGCGCCGGCGCATAGGTGTGAAATCGACCGCCTTCGATCTCCCATACGCGGGTCGCTACCTGATCGATAAAGTAGCGATCGTGCGAAACGATCATGTACGTTCGCTTGTCCGCGGCAATAAAGGATTCTAGCCAACGTACCGTTCCGATATCGAGATGATTGGTCGGTTCATCTAAAATCAGGTATTCGGGATTGTCAATAAGCAGATGAGCCAGCGCTGCTTTTGCGCGCTGGCCGCCGGAGAATTCCCGAAGCGGGCGCTCGTAATCCGCAAGTGCAAACCCAAATGCGGTGAGCATCGTGCGCAGAGTTTTATTTTGCCGTCCCCACTCGGCATCGCTCACGCGGTCCAAAGCCGCATCGACCAATTGCTGTAAAGTTGCTTGTGTTTCGTCGGCGACGCTTTGCGCAAGGTATCCAAGCTTGGCATCCTTTGCACGCACAATCGTGCCGCCATATGGCATATCAACGCCCGCCAAAAGTCGCAGCAATGAGGATTTGCCTGCGCCATTCGGGCCCACGAGTGCGATGCGTTCGCCCTCATGGACGACGCCGCTCAGGTCAGAGAAGATTTCGCGAGCGCCGTAGTGACACTCGAGTCCGGTAAAACGAAGGTACTCCACGATGAAGGCCTATTCGGCTAAGGCCGCCGCTCCCGCTTCTTTTACGGCGCGTGCGACTTCTGGCGTAAGCGTAGGATAGCTCATGCCCAGGGCCCGCAGCCTCTCAACGATGATGCCTGCAATATTTACGCGAGCGACATACTTGTGATCGGCCGGGATTACGTACCACGGCGCTGCCTCGGTGCTGGTTTCATGCAATGCCTTTTCATACGCACGCATATAGTCGTCCCAAAATGTTCGTTCTTTTAAATCGGAGACAGAAACTTTCCATTGTTTGCCGGCGTCCCCGATACGCGCACTCAACCGTTTGGTTTGCTCTTTCTTAGAAAGGTGCAAGAAAAATTTCAACACAAGCGTGCCTTCATCCGTAAGATGCTGTTCGAAGGCGTTGATGGCGCGATACCGCGCTTTCCAAAACTCCGCCGGCGGATCTGTCTGCGGCAAACTGAGCAACGCGGGATGGACCCGAGTAACGATGACATCTTCGTAATACGACCGATTGAAAATCGAGATGCGGCCGCGCTCGGGAAGAACTCTAGAACAGCGCCACAAGAAATCGTGGCGCCGCTCTTCTTCGGATGGCGCTCGGAACGGATAGACATTAACAGCTACCGGATTAACGCCGGACATAACGTGTTTGACGGCGCCATCTTTCCCCGATGTATCCATGCCCTGAAAGATAATGAGCACCGCGTTGCGTCCTTGCGCGGATAAGACGTCCTGTAGGTCTTCGAGCAGTGCAATATCGGTTTGCAACTTTTCAACGGCATCTTTTTTGCTTTGGTAGCCGCACGTATCTGCCGGGTCATACGCCTCGAGCGCGACAGATCTCCCCGGTGTCGCCCTTAGTCTGTTATAGTCCACACTTTAGGGAGTACGGTAGACAACCTCCGTCATCATGCCATCCATCATGTGAATGTCATTATGACAGTGAAGCAGCCACCGCCCGGCCGCTGAGTCGGCAACGAATTGCCACGTCAGTGTGCCGCCATTGGCGCGGACGAGCGAGATATCTTTAGCAAGTGGTCGCACCAATGCTTTTCCATCAATTTCAACGATGTCAAACGTGTGCCCATGGAGATGCATCGGATGATCCATATCGGTCTTATTGGTGAAGCGGATGCTGACCCGATCGCCGCGATCGACGTAAATTTTTTCCGTGTTCGGGTATGTCTTGCCGTTAAGCGTCCACTTGTTGCTGCCGTAGGCGCCTCCACCGATGGTGAACTCTTTGTGGATTTTCGCATTCGGCGCAAAGGGGCTTGCGCTAACTCCCGCTGCCTTCTCATACGTAAAATAATCGACATCTTCGAGGGACTGTGAGTTGCCCTGGGGCGTCGCATGCTCCATGCCATCTGTATACACGACAGTCGCCTGTTCGAACTGCAACGGATCGCTGGCGATCCCTTGGAGTAGCCAAGCGCCGGGCTTCGTAACTTCAAACCATGCATCGTAGCGTTCCGCGACGCCCACGCGCAACGCATCAACTTCGAGCGGTTGAGCAAGTGAATTTCCATCGCCATGCGTCACGCGTAAGCGGTGTCCGGCAAGCCGCACGTAGCGCGTTTGCGTTGGATTGGCATTGAGAATTCGTAAGCGCACGCGCTGCCCGACCTTCACGCGAAGGCCCTTCGTTGCTGGGTACGATGCGCCGTTGATGCAGTGGGCAGAATAGCCAACTTCGTCGCCCATTTTATCGTCCGCCCGCATCTCCAGAAGCTCCGGAGAACCGGGCGGATCAACCATCGGAGCGTGA
>JALYIF010000102.1 GCA_030775925.1 Vulcanimicrobiota bacterium
ATTCATCTTCGTGCGAATTAAATAAAAAAAAAAAAACAAGATCAGGACCGGCAGCATCACGTCCATCAAGATGAGATGGGGCTTTTCCGCAAAAGCAACATCGATCGCGGTGCGGCCATCGCCCGCCTCACACACGGCATAGCCGGCATGCTCGAGATTATAGCGCAGCGTTTGCGCGATGGTGGGTTCATCCTCAACCACGAGAATCTTGAAACCGGACACCCGTTTAACGGTCAGCTTCTCGGCAAGCCTCGTGGCGTCGCGCAAGCTCAAAGATGGGGCGAGCGTATCGACCACCTGCAGCTGCGCGTCCCGGGACTCTTGTGCGTGCACGATACCAGCGTAAGCGTTCGACATAAAGCCTAGATTAACGATGGCTTATGGCCCGCGCAACCTCTTTCACGCCCGGCTGGTTTAAGCGCCTATGAAGATTGGTATTTTGGGAAGCGGCGATGTTGGGTTAGCGCTAGCGCGCGGGTTCCGGGCCGAAGGCCACGAGGTCAAAATTGGTACGCGCTCCCCGCGAGAATCGTTTGTCTCCTTTCAAGAGGCGGCTGTAT
The DNA here is from genome assembly GCA_030775925.1 of Vulcanimicrobiota bacterium. GTDB lineage: Bacteria > Vulcanimicrobiota > Vulcanimicrobiia > Vulcanimicrobiales > Vulcanimicrobiaceae > JACRUB01. The sequence continues at coordinate 561 of JALYIF010000102.1, forward strand.
TCGGAGAGACGCTCGTCATTGCGACCGTGTGGAAAGGCGTCAAACCTGCAATTGACGCTGCCGGCGCGGATAATTTCGACGGCAAGGTCGTGCTCGACGTAACCAACCCACTGCTCATGCGGGAAAATGCTGCGCCGGAATTGGAAATCGGACACATGGATTCCGGCGGTGAGCAAGTGCAACGCTGGCTCCCAAAAGCCAAGGTTGTAAAAGTCTTTAATTCGGTCGGAAATGCTTTGATGTACCGGCCCGAGTTCCCCGATGGTCCGCCGAGTATGTTCATAGCCGGCAATGATGAAGACGCGAAAAAGGCCGTCACTCAGGTCCTCACCTCTTTTGGTTGGGACACCGTAGATACCGGTGGCATTGAGGGCGCGCGGATGCTCGAGCCGATGTGCCTACTGTGGGTCGTGAGCGCAGCCCGGTCAGGTAATTGGAGCCAAGCTTTCAAGCTGCTGCGTAAGTCTTAAAACGCTCGCAACCTCTTACGCTTCTTCTGCGTGCTCCGGGTCGAGCAAGCCGACCGGCAGGTCGACTAGAATGAGCTTACGCTCGATGTTGACCGAGCGAATGAATGCGCGCACCATTGGAATCCGCGCCTTGCCAACCACGAGCAGATCTTGCGACGGGTAGTGCTCCAGCGCATCGACGTTACCCAAAGCTTTTCCGTCCGAATCTTGCAGGGTGCAACCCAAAAGATCTTCGTCCAGATATTCGCCTTCGAGTAATATAAAAGCCGAACGTGGCGCGTAGAATTTTGCGCCCACGTATTGCTCGGCTTGCGTCGCACCTTCGACACCTTGCAAGCGAATTAGCGGGCGGGCTTGATGCTCGCGCAGGGCGCTCACCGTTACCACGCTATCGCTTTTCCCTTCGCGCACGCATCGCAAGGTCGCGCCGGGTGTAAAAATAGTGCGACCCGCCGATGTCGGGTCGCACTTGAGTTCACCTTGCAGGCCAAAGATTCCGACGATGCGCCCGGCGTACCGGTCACTCTGCTGCGTCGGTGTCTTTTCCATCAGCCTCGGCTTGGCCTTCTTCGAAATCTTCGTCTTCGTATTCGTCCAAATCTAAAATATCTACCGTGATCTTGCCTTCGGCAGTCGCACGCACAATTGTGCGCAGCGCTTGCGCCATGCGGCCTGCGCGGCCGATGACTTTACCGAGGTCGTCTGGATCGACAGCGAGTTCTAAAACGGGCTGTCCGCGATCGCCGATATAGGATTCAATTTGTACGGCATCCGGTTTACTGACGAGTTTCTTAGCCAGATACTCGAGAAGCTCAGTCGCTCGCGCTTGTGAAGCTTCGGGATCTTTGGGCGCGCGGTTGACCGGCGGACGCTCGCGCGCGATGAACGGACGCGAAGTCCGCTCCCCACCCTCTCGACGCCGGGGAGCCGGTTCATCTTCGGGCTCGATGTCATCGATAATGGTTTCGCCGGTTGCAATCTTGCGCGCGCCTAGTGTCGAACGACGTTCTTCCTCTTCGCCTTCTTCCTCGCCGAAAAGTCCGAATTCGTCATCGAACGCGCTCATTAGCCTGCGCCTTTTTCTGATTTAGGCTTGCGCTTGGATTCGGGGACATGTCCGCGTTCCACTAAGCCGATCTCGGCAAAAAGGCGGCGCACGGGATCCGAAGGTTGCGCGCCCTTAGCCAGCCATTCTTTAACTTTGGCTTCGTCTACGACGACGGTTTTGGGCTCGGTACGCGGATTGTAATGACCGAGGATTTCAATAAAACGGCCATCACGCGGCGAGCGCGCATCGCTCACCACAAAACGGTAGGTCGGTTGTTTCTTAGCGCCCATGCGCCGGAGTCTGATCTTAACCATGTCTGTCTTTCTAGTAGCTGTGTGATTGAGTTACAGGTTTAAAGGCGTTGCGCCCTGGGCTCCACGCCCCCCAGCAAAGCTGGGGCCCCCAGGACCAGCGCTCCCGCACGAAACGTGCTAAAGCGCGATTCCCCTTGGGGTCGCGTACAAATTTTAAAAGGCGTTGCGCCCTGGGCTCCACCGGGTATTCCGCAGAATACCCACCCCCCAGCAAGCTGGGGCCCCCAGGCCAGCGCTCCCGCACGAAACGTGGTCGAGCGCGATTCCCCATGGGGTCGCTTAAAAATCATCGCCTTGTCTTGTTTAAAAGGCGTTGCGCCCTGGGCTCCACGCCCCCCAGC